>JAESUA010000073.1 GCA_016763255.1 Magnetovibrio sp.
CAAAACCCGCCTGGCGGTGATCGAACCGGCCGACCCGATCATCTTGGACAATCGCACCCGCGCCGAAGCCCAAGCCACCGCCCAAGCCGCGGGCTCGGCCCTGGCGCTGGCATCGGTTGAGGTGGATCGGGCACAGGCTGAATTGAGTTTTGCCCAATCGGAATTGGGACGGGCGCAAAAACTAAGCCTCAACGGAACCATTTCAAAGCGCGCCCTGGATGTGGCGGAACTTGATGTCGCCACCCGTGCCGCACAGTTGAAAAGTACCCAAGCGAGTGAGCAGGTGCGGCGTCATGAATTGGAAACCGCCCGCGCGCGTCTGATCACGCCGACCAGTGGTGGTTCGGATGACGACTGTTGCGTCGCCATCACCGCCCCGGTCAACGGTCAGGTGCTACGGGTTTTGCAAGAAAGCGAAGGCGTGGTCAGCGCCGGTGTCGCATTGATGGAAGTCGGCAACCCCGGGGAGATGGAGGTGGTGGTCGACCTTCTGACCAGCGATGCCGCCCGCATTCGTCAAGGCGCTGCGGTGGTGATCGAAAATTGGGGTGGGGCGAATTTAGCCGGTACGGTGCGCCGGATCGAACCGTTCGGTTATACCAAAATTTCCGTATTGGGCATCGAAGAACAACGCGTCGATGTGATTATCGATTTTGCCAAGCCAGATGCCGTGCCCACCGCCTTGGGCCATGGCTTTCGGGTCGAGGTCGCGATCCAGGAGTGGCAAGGCGAAGGGGTTGTAAAAGCCCCCATGTCGGCGTTGTTTCGCGACCAAGGTCGTTGGGCGGTGTTTGTGGTGGATGACGATAAAGCACGCCTGACACACATCGAAGTGGGCCATCTAAACAGGCGTGAAGCCGAGGTTTTGTCAGGATTGCAGGCGGGTGATGAAGTGGTTCTGCATCCGTCTGATCGCATTTTTGAGGGGGTTTCGCTCTCTCGTCGAGCGCAATAATCAGCGCGAAGAGATCATATATTCGGGCATCAAGCGGCCCATGGCCAACAGCAACTGATAGATTGAAACGCGTTCGTCATAGGTCGCGGTGGTGTAGTTGATCTGGGCGTTGTTCACTTCGTTTTCCGCATCCAACACATTGATCACCGTTTCTTTGCCGGCGTCGCGCAGTTTTTTGCGGCTGTCGAACACTTCGGCGGCGATATTCACCGCGTTGCCCAACAGGCGACGGCGCTCGCGTGAGGTGAGCAGTGATTGCCATGACAAACGCGTTTGCTCAACCACTTTGGTGGAGGTGTATTCGTAAATGTCGATCGAAGCGCTGTAACCGAAATTGCTGATTTCATTTTGCGCCAAGGTTGAACCGCCGGAGAACAATTCCCAGGTGGCGGACAACTTCATTGCGTAATCGCGGGTGATGCCGTTGGTCGTACTCAAATTGTTTTCGTAATTGGCCGAGCCTTCAAGATCAATGATGGGATAAAAGCCGCTGTTTGATCCGCGGCGTTGTTCGCGCGTCAATTCGACGTTTGTCGCACCGCCAATCAAAGCCGGATTTTCCATTAAGGCAATTTCAGTTGCACGATCCAAGGTGCTGGGGATGACTTCGGGCGGCGGCGATGGGTCGATCATGGTTGCCAATTGTGGCGCATGGCCGAACACCTGTTCATAGGTGCTGATGGCGTTTTGCAGCGCGCCTTCGTAGCCGACGCGGCGTTCTTTGGCGATTTGCAGGCGTGATTTGGCTTGCAACACATCAACCGTCACGCCGGAGCCGCGGCGAACGCGTTCGTCTTCCAGGTTTAACTGACGTTGAATGGTGCGCTCGTTTTCGCGGGCCATTTCCATCAAACGACGTTGGCGCAATATGTTGATGTAGGCCCTGACACCCTCGAAAAGGGTGCTTTGGCGGGTACCTTCCAACGACAACTCGGCGACTTCACGGTTAAGTTTGGCAACGCGCACCTGAGATGTGGTGGCAAAGCCGTCGAATATGTTTTGTGAGATCGTGAGGTTGACGGTCGACATCGGCTTGGATGAAGGATTGCCGTTGCCTGCCGCACGGGTGGTCGGGTTGGAGACCACCTCAGGGCCGACTTCGCCGGTGACTGTTACGGTTGGATAATACAGCGCCTGAGATTCTTTGACAGAGGAACGCCGCGATTCCAGGGTTTTTTCCGCTTCACGAATTTTGGGGTGGCTGTCGATCAGGTACTTTAATTCATGTTCGATCGGCTGGGCCTGCGATGTCGTCACTGAAAACAAACTTGCACCAACGTAGGTGCAAGCTGCCAAAACGGGGAACAATCGCATGTGCTTGTTCACGGATAACCTCGTGGTCTTGGATGGTGATCTTAGCTAGGTCGTATGTGGTTCTGATCGTTGTATTCATTCTCTATCACACTTCGTCTGAACCGACAAACTTTTGGCGGATCAAACCGCATCTTCAAAGCCCTGTGTAAAGCTCTGGGCAAAGCCACCCAAAGTCTGCTTAAATAACGCAAATATAACGATATTCATTGAAGTTTAGAGATGGTTGTGATGAGGCATATGAGCAAGGCAAATGGAGCTGTGCGCTGGGTGGCGTTGGGGCTGGTTTTAAGTGTGATGCCCGTGCTGGGTGGTTGTGCGGCCAATGCGGCCAAGACCAAAACCCCGCAGACTCAAGAGAACAAGCCACTTACAGCGGTTAAATCACCGCTTAAAAGCAATCTGCTCGGTTTGGCCGAATCCGGTGATATCGGTGCACAATACGATCTGGGTCTGACTTTGATTGAAACAGATCCCAAGGCGGCGGCTAAGTGGCTGGAACGGGCCGCCCTGCAAGGCCAAGGATCGGCTGCTTATGAATTGGGTTTGATGCAAGACGATGCCCGGCGTGCCGTCGAATGGTTGTCAATGGCCTCGGCCATGGGCCATGTCGGCGCGCACTATCAATTGGGTGAGGCTTACCTTTATGGCCGTGGCACGGCAAAAGAACCGGGCTGGGGCTTAATGTGGTTTGAGCGTGCGGCGCGCGCCGGGGATGGCGAGGCGCAATATGCCATGGGCGTATCGATGCTGAGCGGCGTCGCCGGCCTCGTGCAACGCGAAGAGGCCTTGGTGTGGTTGTTGATTGCCAAAAATAATCAGCGTCCGGGCTTGGATCTTTTGATCAGTGCGCTCAAATCTCGGATGAGCTCTTCGACCATTGAAACGATTGATGGGCGTGTCAGCGCATGGAGCCATGAGGCGGTGTCCGATAAAGTAGGAGACCGCGCCACGCTGCGCTTTGCCCAGTATGCCCTGGGTCGGCTGGGATTTAAGGCCGGACCTTCTGACGGCATCCCCGGCGAGCGGACCGAACGTGCGATTAAGGCTTTTCGCATCGATCAAGGCTTGGGCGGGGGGGCGTTGGATGGGCGCATGTTGTATCGCTTGCGCGAACGTCTGGCGGTCATGAATCGTTAATGCGTTATGATTGGTGACATTTGAGGGCTTGCGGCGCGGCGCAGGTGCGCTAACTTGATGAAATTAGGTGTAAATGGTGATGGACGGCAGTTATGAGCATTTGGGGTAAGGTCATTGGTGGTGTCGCTGGTTTTGTCGTTGGCGGACCCTTGGGTGGTTTGCTGGGGGCGGTCGCTGGTCATGCCCTCGATAAGGCCCACGGGGGTGGTCCCGAAGTCGGGCGCCCATCACGCGAAGAACAACGTCAAGTCGCCTTTACCCTGGCGGTGATCGCGCTGGGCGCAAAAATGGCCAAGGCCGACGGGCACGTCACGCGCGATGAAGTTGTCGCCTTTAAACAGTTGTTCCGCATCCCTCCCCATGAAATGAATAATGTAGCCAAGATCTTTGATCGGGCAAAGGGCTCGACCGCGGGCTTTGAAATGTATGCCGCCCAGGTCGCCAAGCTTTTCCCCCATGAACCTGCGGTTTTGGAAGAATTGCTGGGTGGGCTTTTTCATATTGCCAAGGCCGATGGCGTGATCCATCCGGCCGAATTGGATTATCTCAAAAAGGTCGCGGCTATTTTTGGCTTCGATCAGCAGACGTTTGAGCGCATTACCCAATCCCATCAGCCGCCCGAAACGGCTGATCCTTATGGTGTTTTAGGGGTCAGTGCAGACGCTTCGGACAGTGAAATTAAGTCTGCGTATCGAAAGTTGATTCACGAAAATCACCCCGATAAATTGATGGCTCAGGGCCTGCCACAGGAATTTATTGACCTTGCGAACAAAAAAATGGCTGCAATTAACGCTGCCCACGACAAAATAAAGAAAGAACGTGGATTAAAATAAGGTAGCCAGACCATGATGACGGCCTCTGCAGATACTTCGCTGGATACAGCAGAAATGACTATGGCCCCGGTCGTATCTCCAAATTTCGATGATCGTGCAACTGGATTGCCGATCGATATGCTGGTGCTGCATTACACCGGTATGCAAACGTGCGAAGCCGCGCTGGAACGGCTGTGCGATAAAGACGCCATGGTCAGCGCCCACTATCTGATCGACGAAGAAGGCACCGTTCACCGTCTGGTGGATGAGGACAAGCGTGCCTGGCATGCCGGTTTGGCGTGGTGGCGCGGCGCGATGGACGTCAATGGACGATCCATTGGAATCGAGCTGGTTAACCCCGGCCATGAATTTGGCTACCGCGATTTTCCCGATGCCCAGATGACCGCCTTGGAAGGCTTGACCAGCGCCATCATCAAGCGTCACCCCATCCCCCCGCAAAATGTCGTTGGCCATGCCGATACAGCACCCGCCCGCAAGCAAGACCCTGGCGAGTTGTTCGACTGGCAACGTTTGGCCGAATTTGGCGTGGGGCTTTGGATTAAGGATGCCAAACCGGTGGAGATGATGCCCGGTGAGGTGATGGTGATG
>JAESUA010000074.1 GCA_016763255.1 Magnetovibrio sp.
CTCAGCTGGAAGAGCATCTCGTTTACACCGAGAATGTCGGGGGTTCGAGCCCCTCACCACCCACCATTTCTCCCATCACCCCCCTTCAAATCAGCTCACCGGGGCCGTCATCGGCCATTAATGGCCATTGCCGTCATCGTCATCGTCATCATGGTGGTCGTCTTCGTGTCCCGCTCCTCCGGAAACCTTACCTTCTCCTGCTGAACTGAATGCACCACCTTGCGTCAAGTCGGTGAGGTCCAATCCGTAATTGGGGACATCGACACCGGCGGTTGGGGCGACATCAGGCACTTGCACCCCCACGCTAACTGCTGATACGGGTGCGCCAGGTGAGACGGAGACGTTTTGGTTGGGAGTGACATCTATGGGGTCGGAATCAGAATCTTCAATTGAGCTCACCGAGAATGCGCCATCGAATACATTCACGAAGGTGCTGCCATCCGGGGTGACGAAAATCAGCGCTTCTGATCCGCGGATGCCGATGTCTGCGGTGGGGGTCACGATCCGCACCCCATCACCGGATGATTTTCCGGAAATATAGCGCAAAGTGCCAATGGTGAAGTTGTATACGGCGGTGAGACTTTTGTTTTGGGGATCGTAAACGAAATCATCGATGACCAAACTGGCGCGTTCACCTAAAAACAGTTCAGTGTCATCGATCATCTTGATCAAGATGGCGGCCCCGCCGGAGGTCTCGATCAATTCACCATATACCACCGAATAACGCGGGAATTTACGTTCACGGCTTTCCCCCGGTGGGGTGCCGTACGCGTCCGCGCGTTGTTTGAAGACTTTACCGACGGTTTCGGCGCTTGATACCGGTTGGGACTGGTACAGAATGACAACGCACATGGTCAGCGCCATAAGGACAACCTGCCTATAGCTGCGTGGCTTTAACAATCTCATGTTGGCCTCCCTCGTTTGAGTGGAGAGTCTGGGCTGGGGGCTTTCGTATTACCTTCCCAGATGGAGATCATCACATTCTGGCACAATAGGTTTGTTGAGGTTATGTCAGGACGATGTGGCCGGTCATGGTGGGTTTGGGAGGGTGTGTATTGGCGGCGTCCCTATAGGTCACTATTAATGCAGCTTGGCATAAGCCGTGTCGCATCCGATTCCAGTTTCACCGCAGGGATTAGGGCCTATACTCATCCTTGGTCCCACACAAACAAGTCGGTGATATGTCCATGGATGAGGGTGCAAAGTCGGTTACCAAGTCTGAGATGGAGCTCTTGCGTGAGTTTGCCCATGAAGTGCACACCCCGTTGACGGCCATGTTGGGCTACACCGCGTTCTTGAGCGGTGAGGGTGATGTATCCTTGACCCCGGAGCAGTCCCAGGATTTTGCCAAACGTTTGCACGCTTCAACCAAACGCCTACTGCAAATTACCGAGCGAGTCTTGGATGAAGCGGTGCGTGGAGAACCAACGGTGAAGAAGGAAAAGCTCGATTTCACCAAATTTAGCGATGAAATCTTAAAAACCTTCGAAGCCGATGCCCAGGCTCGGGGCATTAAGCTGGTCCAGGAAATCGCTGCCAATTTCCCCATTCTCTACACCGATCCGGTGTTGCTGTATGAAATGCTGTCAAATCTATTGTCCAATGCCTTGAAGTTCACCCCTAAGGGGGGAACGGTGAAGATTAAGGGAGGTGGATATTCACAACCGTGGC
Source organism: Magnetovibrio sp. (assembly GCA_016763255.1). Lineage (GTDB taxonomy): Bacteria > Pseudomonadota > Alphaproteobacteria > Rhodospirillales > Magnetovibrionaceae > Magnetovibrio. The sequence goes on from JAESUA010000074.1 coordinate 1,672, forward strand.
ATCATTTTGGTGGTTCAAGATACCGGCAGCGGCATTCCGGCGACGGTTTTGATGCGGATGCTCCAAGGCACATCGACAACCACATCCACGGCCCGTGCAGAACAAAAAGGCTGGGGCCATGGCATCCAGATGGTCCGTGAGAAAGCTAAATTGTTGGGCGGAGAGCTGGAAATCGACAACGCCCCCCAAGGCGGCACCGTTGCGTGCATCCGCTTGCCCAGGGAGTGAATGAGAGAGTGAGTGCGGTGTCGGCTGCATGCGTTGTTGCGTGAGTGCCTTGCCGTCGTGTCATAAGCTGATTATCTCTTGTTCACGACGGTTATGAACATGTTTCAACACCGAAGGTGTGATTGAATAAATCCGAATGCCAATATGGCTGTGGAATGAATAAGGTTGTCTGTATGACGAATTCCAATTCTGGCTTGGGTTGCCAGGCCAATCTCAGTGTTGTCGATCTGTTTTCCATCGGTATCGGGCCGTCCAGTTCGCATACCGTGGGGCCGATGCGCGCGGCGTTTCGCTTCGTTACGAAAATGAGCGAACAAGGTGAATTGGAGCGCGTCAGCCATGTGCGGACGACGTTGTTTGGCTCGCTTGCCCTCACCGGGCATGGTCACCATACGGATAAGGCCATACAGCTGGGATTGTCTGGCAAGCGCCCACGCACCATCAGCGCGCAAGAAGTCCCGGCCATCGTTGCACAAATCACCCGTTCCAAACGTTTGAATTTGGGCGGGCTGTTCGAGATTGCCTTTGACCCTGAAACTGACATTGATTTTATGGGCGAGAAGGTGTTGGAGCGCCACACCAACGCCATGCGTTTTGATGCTACGGATGGCGAAGGTCGCATGGTGCGCTCCGGGACTTATTATTCCATCGGTGGCGGCTTTGTGGTGGAAGAGGGCGATGAAGAAACCGATGCCTACAGTGCGGGCGATAATATCCGCCTGCGCCACCCGTTTTCGTCGGCCGATGAACTGTTGGCGATCGGCCGTGAAACCAATTTATCGATTCCCGAAATCATGTTGATCAACGAAACCGCTTGGCGTGACCAAGAAGAAACCCTCGCGTTCCTCGATGATGTGCATGCAGCCATGGACACCTGCATCGATCAGGGCTTGAAGGGCGAGGGCAACTTGCCCGGTGGGCTCAACGTGCCGCGGCGGGCAAAAAAACTTTACGAAGAGCTTCACGCCAATTCCGAACGCGGCCTGCGCGATCCGCTGACCATCATGGACTGGGTTAACCTCTATGCCTTGGCGGTGAACGAAGAAAATGCCTCTGGCGGGCGTGTGGTCACCGCACCGACCAATGGGGCGGCGGGCATCATCCCGGCTGTTATTCGCTATTATGAGCGGTTTTGCATCCATCGCGCCCCCACCGCGCGCGACGGTATCAGGAATTTATTGCTGACCGCCGCCGCCATCGGGGCGCTGTATAAAACCCGCGCCTCAATTTCGGGTGCGGAAGTGGGCTGTCAGGGTGAAGTGGGGGTGGCGTGCTCGATGGCCGCCGGTGGACTTACTGCGGCGCTGGGCGGCACCAATGAACAGATCGAAAATGCTGCCGAGATCGGCATGGAGCACAATTTGGGCCTGACCTGTGATCCGATTGGCGGTTTGGTGCAAATTCCGTGCATCGAGCGCAACGCCATGGGGGCGATCAAGGCCATCAACGCCACGCGCTTGGCGCTCAAAGGCGACGGCAAGCACTTTGTCAGCCTGGATCAGGTCATCGAAACCATGCGCCAAACCGGCCTCGACATGCAGTCCAAGTACAAAGAGACCTCACAGGGCGGCTTGGCGGTGAACGTGGTGGAGTGTTGAATAGCTTGCTGTTACGCCTTGGCGTTCAAAACATCTTCGATCAATTCGACCAAAATGTGGCCGGCGGTGATGTGGGCTTCTTGGATTCGTCCGGTATCTTGCGCCGGGACGACAAAGGCTTCGTCGCACAGGGCCGTGGCTTGGCCACCGCTGCCGCCTAAAAAGCCAAACACCGTGATGCCCATCTCTTTGGCCGCCTGCATGGCCTTGAGAACGTTGGTCGAGTCGCCCGAGGTGGTGATGCCCACCAAAACATCGCCTTGACGGCCCAAGGCGCGCAGGGGTCGTTCAAAGATATAATCATAGCCATAGTCATTGGCGCACGCCGTCAGTGTTGAGGTGTCTTGGACCAAGGTCATCGCCGCCAAGGCGTCTCGATCACGATCAGAGCGTAGGCGCACCACCAGTTCCGCAGCAATATGTTGGGCGTCGGCAGCCGAACCGCCATTGCCGCAAAACATCACCTTGCCACCGTTATCCAGGCTTTGGCCGGCGATTTGAGCCATGCGGGTGAGAATTTGCGGCGCGTCGCTGGCGGCAAGGGCCGTCTTTACGGCAGAAGATTCTGTGAAAACAGCCTGGGCACGGTGTTGCAGTGCAGTGGTGATGTCGTGGCTCACGGTGATTCCCGATTATTTGTTCCTATTATGCCGACAGTGCCCGCTCCCATGGCCCTTGGCAAGTCCACAATAATCACCCGTGTAGTGGCGGAAATCGGGGTCTTGGCATTTTTTTGAAAAAAGGTTCAGCACAACGCTTGACGCCCGCCTGAGGCTGCTCTAGATAAAGGCCACCGCGACGGAATAACTGCTTCCGACACGGTGTTGAGAACGGCGAAGGGGGTGTAGCTCAGTTGGTTAGAGCGCCGGCCTGTCACGCCGGAGGTCGCCGGTTCGAGCCC
>JAESUA010000075.1 GCA_016763255.1 Magnetovibrio sp.
ACCTGCCAATATGAGTATTGATGCAACAACGGGTGAGATCAACTGGGCTCCAGTAATTGGTGATTCTGGTAATCATTCAATTTCCATTCAAGTGACAGATCTCAGTGGTTCATTTGTCCGTCAGAATTTTACCTTAGCGGTTGATCCTCGCCCTAATACTGCACCCATAATTACCTCAACTGTAGTCACTAAAGTGAGCCTGAGCACATTATTTAAGGCTTAAAGTGGCTGTTCTGAGCAAATTAATCGAAGTACAAATAAAAATCCCCCTCAAAAACATTGATTAAATGTCCTTGAAGGGGTATCTCTTTTTTCACCATAAAAGAAGAGATACGATAATGTCGCATAACTGTTTAGCCAATAACAACTTAAATTTTCATATCCACCTGTATGATCTCGATGTAGAAACAGCCGAAGCCGTAAAACAAGCCGGGTGCCTTCACTGTGGCGGGAGGTTACATCAGGCGAATTACCCGCGTATTGGATTTGGTTTAAGGCCTCAATTAGCCCATTTATATGCGCAACGATTTAGTTTTTGCTGCGCTGATTGCCGCTCCAGGACAACGCCGCCCTCTGTTCGCTTTTTCGGTCGACGCCGTTTTGCGGCTTCAATCTTTCTATTACTCTGCGCTTCTCGCCACTTAAAACCGAATGAGCAAAGCTGTTTGCGACTCGCCAGACGCTTTGGTTGTCACCTGTCATTATCCACTTGAAAGAGATGGCGAGCATGGTGGCGAAAGCGTTTTCCAACGACCCCATTCTGGACGGCGGCCAAAGTGCGTTTTTCATGTTTACCCGATGTGACACCGCATCCGAGCGCCTTGTTAAAATCGTTTTCGCAGACAACCTTATGGCTACGCCTGACGGCTTTTTTGCTCTTTTTATCGCCACTGACTATTCATTCAATTTGAGGGAGGAAAAAAATACGCAGAATATGCCACTCTTTCCCTGAAGAGTTATCTTGTAACCTCTTGAGCTCATTTAATTGAATCAGGAGAATTTGATGACTCAACAAGATATTGGTTCACGCCAAGAGAGGTGGGCACGATTGCGCTTTGCGGTGGTTGGCCCACTTTTATCCTCCCCACCAGAAAAAGGCCAATTACAGCCCACGTTAAAAAAATTAGCGCAGCAACAATGGCTTCATCCCATCACGGTTCTGCCTGTTTATTTTGGTTTATCCACCATTGAACGTTGGTATTATCAGGCAAAGGATGAACTCGATCCGATCACCGCCCTGCGCCCGAAACGACGGGAAGATGCGGGGCAGCATCGAATGCTGTCGCTCTTGGTGAAACAAGCCTTAAAAGCGCAATATCAAGCCCATAAAAGTTGGAGCTATCAGCTTCATGTGGACAATATCAAAGCACTCAGTCAACAGCAGCCTGAGCTGGGTTTGATCCCCTCTTACAGTACGCTTTTTCGTTACATGAAGGCTCAGGGGATGGTCAAGCAACGCCGTGTGGTTAAGTTGAACACACCAGGGACTGAGGCGGCAGAAAAACGCCTGCAAACTCGTGAAGTCCGCAGTTATGAAGTGGAGCATGTTCATAGTTCATGGCATCTGGACTATCACCATGGCTCGCGTAAAATTCTCACCCCGGACGGACAGTGGTTAACCCCGATGTTATTAGCGGTGATGGATGATCACTCGCGGGTCATTTGTCACGCTCAGTGGTATCTGGATGAAACCGCGATGAGTCTGGTTCACGGTTTTTCACAAGCGATCCAGAAACGACAATTGCCCCGCGCGTTAATGACCGATAACGGCGCTGCCATGACCAGCGCAGAATTTACTCAGGGATTGGAGCGTAACGGCATCTTACATCAAAAAACCTTGCCTTATAGCCCTTATCAAAATGCCAAACAAGAATTTTTCTGGACACACATTGAAGGACGACTATTGCCAATGCTCGAAGGCGAAGCTGAGTTAAGCTTATCCTTGCTCAACCAAGCGACCCAAGCCTGGCTCGAAGGAGAATATCATCATAAAATCCACTCGGAGCTCAAGTGTTCGCCGATCCAACGTTATTGTGACTCGCCGAATGTGGGTCGGGACAGCTCGAGTAGCTTGCAACTTCGACAAGCCTTTCGTCAACAAGTTAAACGGAAGCAGCGGCGTAGTGATGGCACGATCTCGCTCGAAGGAAAACGGTTTGAGATCCCGTCACGTTATCGCCATCTTGAAGTGATTGACCTGCAGTATGCGCGCTGGGATCTCACCCAGATCTCCCTGGTGGATCGTCACAATAACAACCGCATTTTGTGTCCGCTCTACCCCTTAGACAAATCTGAAAATGCCTCCGGTAAACGCCGGGTACTTGAACAACCCCGTCTGCAAAATGACGACATCAAAGCGCCAACCGGGATCGCCCCCTTATTGCAAAATCTGCTGGCCGACTATGCCGCGACCGGTCTACCGCCAGCCTACATCCCAAAAGAGTGTCCTGAACAAACACCGAACATGAACAATAAAGAGGAAAACCCATGACTCAAAAGCTATTAGCCCGATACGGATTAAAGTGGAACCCCTTTTCTAGCGATATTCCCATCGAAGCCCTTTACCGCACTCCCAAAGTGGATTCTTTTTGTTGGCGTGTCGAGCAAAATCTGCTCAGAGAAGGCGGTTTTGCCATGATCAGCGGCGAACCGGGCACCGGTAAAAGTGTCACTTTGCGTTTGTTAGCACAAAGACTTAATGAGGTGCGCGACGTCAGTGTCGGCGTGATCAGTTTACCCAGTGGCCGGTTAGCCGATTTTTATCGCGAGATGGGCGATCTATTTGGGATTGAACTCAGTCCGCATAATCGTTGGGGAGGATTTAAAAAACTGCGCGAGCGCTGGGCAGCCCACCAAGAAAGTACCCTCACACGTCCGGTATTACTCATTGATGAAGCACAGGAAGCCCCGGCAGCTGTGCTGAATGAATTGCGTTTATTATCCAGTGCTGAATTTGATTCTCGTCACCTGCTGAGTGTGGTGCTCGCTGGCGATAAACGGCTGAACAACAAATTACGGCACGAAGATCTGCTGCCATTGGGGAGTCGTATTCGCACCCGTTTATCGACTGAATATGCCACCCGGGAAGATTTAACGGGATGTCTGAAACACCTGCTGGAAAATGCTGGCAATGCCACACTCATGAGTGATGAGTTGATCACGATGTTGAGTGAGCATGCGATTGGCAACTACCGGGTATTGATCGGCATGGCGGCAGAATTATTAAGCAGTGCTGTTGAGCAAGAGCTGACGCATCTCGATGAAAAACTGTATTTCCAATGCTTTGCAGCGCCAACATCCGCCAAGAAAAAATAATTAGGGAGCCGTTATGACAACAAAATACAAACTATCGCAGGCACACCTTTGCCCACAAGCCGCAGATGAATTGATAGGTTATTTGTATCTGTTGATTGAAGAACTTCAATTAAAATATTGCGATCAGGAATTAACAACAAGACTCAATGAACTGACTCCAGATGAAGAATTCCATCAATTTAACGACGATATATCCTTCTGAGGCTTACCTGCTTAAAGTGTAAAGAAGAAAAATAAGGTCAAGCAAGGACGCTTTTGAAACTCATTTTTAATGATTGAGAGAGTGGGTTTAACGTAGATCCATCCACATGTACCATCATTTAAGCAGAAAAACTAACCATCAAATATTGTGCTCACACTCAGGCAGTGACGGCAAGCCGTTTAAAACCAGAGATGGGGGAACGGTTAAGTTAGAAAGCTTAATTGATGAGGCATTTAATCGGTCAAAAGAGGTTATAGCCAGTAAAAATCCTGATGCGAGTCCTATTTTTGTTGAAAACACAGCTAAAGCATTATCTATCGCTGCAATTAAATATGCTGATCTTTCAAAGAATCGTCTAAATGAT
>JAESUA010000076.1 GCA_016763255.1 Magnetovibrio sp.
CACGATCACGCCCCCCCCCTTTTTTAGGGCCGCCTAAAAAGGGGGGAGAGCCATTGAGGTTTAGGTTTTTTTATCATTCAATACGATCTGCATTTCTAATTCGCCGACTATATTTTTTGAAGTACCTTTTATCTCACCTCCACTCATTATGTCGGAATATACGTATTCCACATTAAATTTTTTAATGCCGAGGTCGATATCAAAGCCATATTTTTCATCGCCTGCGCTTAGTAAATAATTTTTGTAGGTAAGCATAAACCAAGTATAAGATTGATTTATGCATTTCAATTCTTCATCAGCGCTTGTTGGCGTTGTTACAAAAATAACAGAGCCTCTTTCGTCAGTGTTTGTCACTGACGAAATTGCGGGGTAATCTGGTGCGTCCATTTCCAGGAAACTAAACGCTCGCTGGTAACAATCCCCCACCGGCGTCCTGGCTCTAGCCTCTCCTTTCGTACCCAACGAGAAATTGCCGTGAGTACCATATACGCGAACTGTTTTTGAATACCCGCCAGGGACCAGCGTGCCGACAAAGGGTACAATTGTACCCGCTTGATCCATGTCGTCGTGATAGATCCATTTTGCACTTGAAGTATTATTCTTGACCGTAACCGTAAAACTTGGTCGTTTCGTACGTTCTATTTGCGACTCGCCTAGACATATTATTTTGTCGTCTGTGGTCAATTTAGCGTCATGGGCAATATCAATGGTTTGAAAATGATCGTACTGATAATCAGGGACGCCACCAAAAACACGCAAGTCATACACATTAAGCCATTCATTATGCACGCCTAAGACATGTGGATGCCCGGTTGAGTCATACATGCGTATCCTTGATTGGGTCATTTTCGCACAATGCTCAACAAGTTGATTGTCTACAAAATCATTTATAAAGATGAGGGGCTTATCATGTGGAAAGCGTTCCCAATTTTCATTGATCCAAGGGTAAAGTTTGGAATCGAATAATGCTTTGGTTCCCAACAATACAGAAGATGCGTCACTGAAAGTCACTACGGTTCTAGCAATTTCTGATGTTATTCCTGAAGCCGTTCCCTGAAGCTGAATATAATTTCCTTTGGTATCGAAATTTTGCTTTTCGAGATGGTCTATAATCTGCTTGGGATCTAGTGTTTGATAAACGTCATCTTCATATGATCCTGCTAGATCACTTTTATTCAGCCATATAAAACGTTTATTATCTAATAGTAAATTTCCATAGGCTGTATCCATGTCGGATCTATCGCCAATTATGATATCACCCCTAAATACTTTAAATATCTCTTCCTTCAACTCCTCCGTAGTCGGCGTCATTGATTCTTTATCTTGAAAACCGCTATTGGAAAAGGTGGTAACAACTATTTCTTTTGGATGTTTTAGTAAAAAAGATTTCACTTGCTCCAAAAACGATTTTAACGTGCAGCCGGGGACGAAGCCATGTTGATGGCAAAGGGTGGTTGTCTCTGACCAAAAACAATGTCCTGGTCTAAAGTCAAAGTGCCTAATGCCTAAGCTTAGTTGTGTCGTAATGGTGTCTTTTTGTGTAAGAGCTAGATTTTTGACGGCTCTCTCAATCATCTTGTCTGTTAAACCGTCAACCACTTCTAATATTATCCTGGCTGTCACCTGAGCTTTTGGGTCAAGGTTGAGGTATGCGTCAGCTAATTCAGAAATTATTGCAGTTGCTGACACTGTCAACTCATACATCCCTGCATCATGTGATCCAGGTAAGGCGAAAGTTGACAATGGGATTTCTAAATTGCTTGGTTTGTTCTCAATGACGTCTGTCATCCACGTTTTATATGATTTCGTAATATACGCGTAGCTTTGGTGGGCTAGCCACTTCCGTGCAGTGAGAGGTTCCGAGGTACCAACTTCAAATCCCGCATCATGAAATCCATAACTATATGCATAATCATCATGAATAATTGAATCTGTCTCAAGCATGATTTTCATATTGCTATCGCCCAAATTGCCTGTAGTTGGGGCAACTTCTGCAAACTTTCTCAATAGATGGCCACTTTTGAAAAAGGTGTGGAGGTCAAATGAAAATCTACCGGTATGTTCGAAAATACCAATGTCAAAAAAACCAATTGTACTATGTAGTAATTCTGTTTCCGGGTTTGGTCTTATATACTTATCTTTTGACCCTCTGCACATTACATGAATTTCATAATTGCTATTGCCAACATAACCGAAAAAATCAATTTTTTATTTGTAGGCCCCATAATTTATCTTCCTTGTAACCTATAGTGAACAAAAATGAATGAAATACAGGGAGGGTAATTTCGGGCAATTACCGTGCGTATAGTTTGGTTAAAGGCTCAATATCTAACCAAAGCTATTACTTGAGGGATATTCGTAGCACTCGCTCACTGCGGGCTTATAAATTCATACATATCAATGGCGTGTCAAGGTAAATTCTTCCATGAGTTGTATGTCTGTATGGTTGTCTATTATGATAAATAGATAATATTATGGGGCATGGGGCATGGTCGTTATGTTTGCAAAGGGCTGGCTGAGGGCAACTTTGTCGGTCTTGTCTTCAAATTTGAAGATTCGTGGCAGGGGTTAAGTATTCATAAGGTCCTTGGCCTCGTCCACGTCACTTAGCGTTTCGACAAAACCAATTTTTGCCCCGTCGGGCGCGCCTGCGATGGTGTCGGCGAGGGCGTGTTCGGTTGACCAGCGTACGTTCTCGAACGGGTTGATGATGTGCGGGCGTCGCTTGGCACCGACCAGCCAATAACCACCATCGGTGGCGGGGCCGTACACCAGATCATTTTCACCCAGGGCTTCAAACGCCCCGGCGATGTGATTGGCGGTGATGTCGGGGATGTCGGAGCCGACGATCACCACCGGTCCGGGCGAAAGCTCCAGCCAGGGCCGCAACATGCGCTGGCCTAAATCGCCACCGCCTTGGGGGATGAGGTTCCAGCCCCGTGGCCATTGCCCCACATTGAAACGTGATCGATCCGGGGTGATGGACAGCCAGCAGGTCCAGCGTTGGTCTTTGAGCTTTCGGGTGGTGTTAAATAAGGTCTGGCGGTGAAACGCCCATGCGCCGACCAATCCGATGTCGCGCGCCAGCCGGGATTTTGTGCGGCCGATGCGCGGCGCTTTGCTCATCACCACCAGATGCTTCATCGATACAATTTTTCGATCCAGCTTTGACGCGCGCCCAGAAGATGCAGGCCCAAGCAGGTGAGGTTGCGCATCGGTCGCGCCCACCAGCCATCACGCAGGTAGCGGCTGGC
>JAESUA010000077.1 GCA_016763255.1 Magnetovibrio sp.
ACGAAGGATTTAAACCCCGTAAGTCTGAGCTTAGTGAAGCGCAGCACGTTTTCTAGTTCCCCCAGTTAACCGATCACGGCTGCGATCAGTTGGTCCCTTTGGCGGCCAAGGCCTTATCGAGAAGATCTTTGAAGACATCGTAGGACAGCGCGCCTTCGATTTTTTTGCCTTCTAGCATGAACGACGGTGTCGATTGGATACCGTAGAGATCCGAAGCCTGATCGCGGTTGACCTGGATGGTCTTGATCAATTGTTCGCTGGACAAGCAGGTGACGACGTCTTCGGCGTTGAGGCCGTAAAAACGCGCCAGGGCCGTTAAAGCAGCTTGGGGCTGATCGGAACGCGACCAGTCGGCCTGGGTTTGATAGAGCATGTCAAAAAATTCGACATTGCGTTTGGGCCCGGCACAGCGCGCCAAGGCGACCGCAGCCAGTGCCAAGTTATCCAACGGGAAATCATGGAAGACGATGCGCACCTTGCCGGTATCGACATAGTTCTTTTTGATCTGCGGCAGCGCTTCGGCATGGAAGGTGGCGCAATGCGGACAGGTCAGCGATGAATATTCGTGCAGGGTCACCGGGGCATCGGCTGAGCCGATGCTCATTTCGCTTAAGGCTTGCTCGACGGTGGCCACTTCGGCGTTGGCGCTTATAGGGGCGATGACGGCCCAGGCGGCCATCAAGGCGGCGATGAATGCAAGGCTTTGCGGCCAAAGGCTTTGTGCCTTTGATTTCAAAACGTTAGGGTCGGCTACGGAAATATTGGCGGCATATGTGGGCATTTGTTGCTCCTGAACCACAAGATGTTGATGAATATAGGCCACTCCTGTGCGCTGCTCAAGCGCTGGAAGGCCCCCAAATGCGAACTTATTGTGGATAACTGGGTCCTTTTGAGCTCCACACCGTTCAGATTGATTAATTTCAGTCCTTGTGGTGGCCCATAATATTTTTGCCCAGTCGTTCCAATGCTTCTTTTAACTCCTCATCCTCGACCCGGGCAATGGTTTCGGCCAAAGTCTTGGTTTGTATTGGATCCAACGGTTGAGGGGGACGTGAGTACAGACCGGTTTGGCGGGTTCTGGGCAGGGGCCCTTGGATCAATTTGATCCGGACCACAGCCCTATAGCCGAAGAAGGTGTTGATGCGCTCGACGATCAGGGGCTCTTGATGCTGAAGCTCCATTGCATAAGCCCCGCTGTCGGTTTTGAGGTGCAGCGTGCCACCGGTTGCGCCGTCACGTGAAAAGATAATCTTCTCCGGCTGGGTGTGACGGGCCATCGTTTCACCAACAATTTCAGGCCATTTTGTGACGATGGCGCCATGGGAGAAACCTTGTTTGCCCAAAAGTCCTTTGGTCAGCCGGTCGATAGACTGAGAAATCGGCTTGGCCCGACGGGTTCTATACTCGCTGGGCACGATACCCCTTTTGCTGCCCTTGGGGGCGCGGGGTTTGTATTTATTTCCCTTTGCGGGGGACTTGGTGGATTTTGTTGCCATGACCTTATGGTATGGTGCCACGCTCTAAGAAACAATCCGGCTTTCACAATTCGGCTTTAACAAACCCGACCTTCACAAATAATGGCGCGCAAGATGTCACGGACGACTTCTCATCCCCCTCCCCATGATCTGACGAAAAAACTTCTGTCCTGGTTTGCCCAGGCCGGGCGCACCGCTTTGCCGTGGCGCGATGCGCCCTGTGGTGAACGTGATCCCTATAAAGTGTGGCTGTCTGAAGTCATGTTGCAGCAAACCACCTGCGCTGCGGTGATCCCCTATTTTGAAAAATTCATTGCCAAGTGGCCGGATGTGAAGGCCTTGGCCGCGGCGCCAAGCGATGATGTGATGCGCGCCTGGGCGGGGTTGGGCTATTACGCGCGGGCACGCAACATGTTGAAGTGCGCGCGTCTGGTGGCCCAAGAACGCCAGGGTAAATTCCCCGTGGCCCCCGAAGATCTGCAGCAATTGCCCGGCATCGGCCCGTACACCGCGGCGGCCATCGCCGCGATTGCCCATCATGGCCCGTGCGCGCCGGTGGATGGCAATGTTATACGGGTGCTGACCAGGCTTTATGCGATCCCCGACATCATGCCGGCGGGCAAAGCGGTGGTGGGTGAATATGCGAGCCATATGTTGCCTCAAGGATGCAGCGGGGATTTTGCCGAAGCCTTGATGGATCTTGGTGCCACCGTGTGCAAGCCGAAAAATCCCAATTGTCCGGCTTGTCCGTGGCAATCGGCGTGTCGTGCCCATGGCGCTGGGGTGCCAACGGATTATCCCAAAAAAGCCCCCAAGAAGGCCAAGCCGATACGCAAGGGGTGGGCCTTTTGGGTTGAACGCGCTGACGGTCAGGTGTTGCTGGAACGTCGCCCCGACAAGGGTTTGTTGGGGGGGATGACCGGGTTTCCCACCACCGAATGGCAGGTGGATGAAATTACGGCTGAGCAGGCGGCTGCCTTGATGCCCGGTGAAGGCGACTGGATTCAAGTTGAAAAAGAGGTGCGTCACACCTTCACCCACTTTCACTTGGAACTGAAAATTTTGAAATGCCAGCTGCTGGGGGAGGGCGAAAAAGGCCTGTGGTGTGCGCCGCATAACCTTCATGAACAGGCCTTGCCAAGTGTCATGAAGAAGGTCAGCGCCTTGATGATCTGAAGATTTGCAAAATGCAAAAATAAAGGTTTTCATTGCTCTAGCCACGTCCCATATTGAAACCAGATAAAGGGGATGCAATGGCCGAAACAACACGCGTACTTATGGTTGAAGACACGGTTCCGTTAGCGCGCACATATGAGGCGTACCTGGAAGGTGAGCCGTATGAGTTGACGCACGTTGAAACAGGCACGGAAGCGCTGGCCATTCTGGCTGAAAACCCACCCGATGCGGTGTTGTTGGATTTGATGCTGCCGGATATGGATGGTTTAAGCATCCTTGAACATATCTCGACCAAACAAATACCGTCCGCCGTGGTGGTGATCACGGCCAATGCCTCTCTCAACACCGCGATTGAAGCGATGCGCCTTGGTGCGCTCGATTTTTTGGTCAAACCGTTTCACGCGGATCGTTTGAAAGTCACGTTGAACAACGTGCTTGAACGCCAGCAGTTGACGCAAATTGTCGAAACCTATCGCAATGACATTGATCGTCACGAATATCAGGGTTTCATCGGTTCATCGCTCGCCATGCAGCGGGTTTATCGCATCATTGACAGTGCTGCCGGATCTCGGGCGACGGTTTTTATCACCGGCGAAAGTGGCACCGGAAAGGAGGTCTGCGCCCAGGCGATTCATGATCAAAGTCCACGCAAAGGCAAACCTTTCATCGCCTTGAATTGTGGTGCGATCCCCAAAGATTTGATGGAAAGCGAGATCTTCGGTCACGTCAAAGGGGCGTTTACCGGTGCGGTGGCGGATCGGGACGGCGCGGCGACACGGGCCCATGGCGGCATGCTGTTCCTTGATGAAATTTGCGAAATGGATATGAGTTTGCAGACCAAGTTACTGCGCTTTATCCAGACCGGTACGTTTCAAAAGGTCGGTGGCTCGAAGCTCGAAGAGGTCGATATTCGTTTTATCTGTGCCACCAACAAGGACCCTATGATCGAAGTGGCCGATGGGCGTTTTCGCGAAGACCTATTTTACAGGTTGCACGTTATCCCGATTCATATGCCCGACTTGAAAGAGCGAGATCAAGATGTCTTGGCCCTTGCTGAGAAAATGTTGGCTGATTATGCTGCGGAAGAAGGCAAGGCATTTAAGGGATTCGATGACCAAGTGCGGGCGGTGTTTCGGGCCTATGCCTGGCCCGGTAACGTACGTCAGTTACAAAACGTGATTCGCAACATCGTCGTTTTAAACGCTGGTGATTTGGTGACCAGCGATATGTTGCCGGCACCCCTGGACCAATTGGTGGAGAGTGTCGAACCGCTGCCCATTCGTGTCGAGGCGGCACAAGGCAAGCCGACGAGCACTGTGCGACCTGTGGCGGCGTCTCAGGGCATCATTAATGATCTTAAACCCTTGCACGAAAACGATCTGCGCCCCCTTGAAGAGATGGAACGCGAGATCATCGAACACGCCATCAAGTTGTGCGGCGATAATGTCCCCAAGGCGGCCTCACACTTAGGCATCAGTGCTTCGACTATTTATCGCAAGCGTCAAGCTTGGGAAGATAAAGAGCAGGCTTAGCGTTAAGTTCAGTCGTTGGCATTATTCACCTTTGAGCGTTTGAGCGGCCAGGATGATTGCAATGATTTCATCTGGAATGATGGCAAAAGCCGTTTCGGCCTTGCTGCGGATGTCGCCGTCATTGCCGCTATCGCAGGCGTCTTGCAGGGCGCGCGCCGCTTCACCGCCAGCGGGAGAACCATATGTGAGGCACAAGCCTTTTAATGAATGGGCTTGGATGCGCAGGTCGTTTACGTTGCCGCCATTTTGCAAATAATCACCGATCACCGCAACGCGTTTTTCGGCATCATCTTTGAAAATGCCCAGAAGGCGCAACGCCGTATCCATACCGACGTCGCTGGCCAATTGGCGAAGGATGTTGAGGTCGGGCACGGCGTTGGCTCCTGTTCAAATCTATTCGTCGTAAGAGATCAAGGCTTCGAACGGCACGTTGAGTTTTTCACGTGCACCCAAAAATGAGAGCTCGATGACGGCTGCGCTACCGACCACATCGCCGCCGACCTTTTTGCACAGTTCGATCGCCGCTTTGAGTGTGCCGCCGGTGGCGAGCAAATCATCGAGGATCACCACGCGCTGTCCAGGGTGGATGGCGTCGTCCTGAATTTGCAGGGTGTCGGTGCCATATTCCAACTCATATTCGTGGGA
>JAESUA010000078.1 GCA_016763255.1 Magnetovibrio sp.
GGATGATGATTTCGGTAAACCGATCATTGCGGTGGTCAATTCGTTCACCCAATTCGTACCCGGCCACGTGCATCTCAAAGATTTGGGTCAATTGGTGGCGCGTGAAATCGAAAAACATGGCGGAGTGGCGAAAGAATTCAACACCATCGCGGTCGATGACGGGATCGCCATGGGCCACGACGGCATGCTCTATTCCTTGCCCAGCCGAGAAATCATCGCCGACAGCGTCGAGTACATGGCCAATGCCCATTGTGCCGATGCATTGGTGTGCATTTCCAACTGCGATAAAATCACGCCGGGCATGATGATGGCGGCGATGCGCCTCAACATTCCTGCGGTGTTTGTCTCCGGTGGGCCGATGGAAGCGGGCAAGGTTATGGTTGATGGCGAGGAAATCGCGGTCGATCTGATCGACGCCATGATCCAGGCCGCCGATCCCAATGTTTCCGATGAAACAGTGTTGGAATATGAACGCTCCAGCTGCCCAACCTGCGGCTCGTGTTCCGGCATGTTTACCGCCAACTCGATGAATTGCCTGGCCGAAGGCTTTGGCCTGGCGCTGCCGGGCAATGGCTCTTTGGTGGCCACCCATAAGGCGCGTAAGGGATTGTTCGAAGAAGCCGGGCGCGTCGTTATGGAAATCACCAAACGCTATTATACGGACGGTGATGAAACGGTGTTGCCGCGCAATCTGGGCGGCAAGAAGGCCTTTGAAAACGCTATGACGCTGGACATCGCCATGGGCGGGTCGACCAATACCGTTTTGCACATCCTGGCCCTTGCCAATGAAGCCGAAATTGATTTCACCCTTAAAGACATTGATGTCTTGAGCCGTAAAGTCCCGAATTTAGCCAAGGTCGCACCATCGACGCAATTGTTCCATATGGAAGACGTGCACCGTGCCGGTGGCATCATGGCGCTGCTGGGGGAACTGGACCGTGCCGGACTGATCCATCGCGACGTCGCCACCGTGCACTCCAAGACCATGGGTGAGGCGTTGGATAATTGGGATGTTATGACCACCGACAATGAATTGGTGAAGGCGTTCTATCGTTCCGGTCCCGGCGGAGTGGCGACCCAGGTGGCGTTCAGCCAAGACAAATCTTATGCAAGCCTGGACACCAACCGCAAGATGGGCTGCATCCGCAGCATTGAACATGCCTACAGTCAGGACGGCGGATTGGCGGTTCTGTACGGCAACATCGCGCTCAACGGCTGTATCGTGAAGACCGCTGGTGTGGATGCGTCGATCTTAAAATTCACCGGCATCGCGCGGCTTTGTGAAAGCCAGGACGAGGCCGTGGAAAAAATCCTTAGCGGTGAAATCAAGGCCGGTGATGTGGTTTTGGTGGTCTATGAAGGCCCTAAGGGTGGGCCGGGCATGCAAGAAATGCTCTATCCGACCAGCTATCTGAAATCGATGGGCCTGGGCAAAGATTGTGCTTTGCTCACCGATGGACGTTTTTCCGGCGGCTCTTCAGGGCTTTCCATCGGCCATGTATCGCCCGAAGCGGCCGAAGGCGGTGCCATTGGTTTGGTCGAAGAAGGCGATACCATCGAAATTGACATCCCCAACCGCACCATCAACGTGGCCGTCAGCGACGACGTTTTGGCCGCACGCCGCACGGCGATGGACGCCCGTGGCGCAAAAGCCTGGAAACCGACCAAGCATCGCCCACGCAAAGTCAGCTCGGCTCTGCGCGCTTATGCGGCCTTGGCGACCAGTGCTGATCGTGGTGCGGTGCGCGATGTCTCTCAGGTTGAACGCTGAACGGCTTTTTAAGGTCTTCATGGAACGACCGTGCGATTCGCCCGACTCGGGCGACTCACATTTTGATGTGAACAATATGACAATGTGTTGACCATGACATTTATTATGTCGTTCGTGTCCGGCGTGTATGTGCAAGTGCGAATGTTGGGCTAAGTCCTTAGTCTGCCAGCAATATACCCATAAGAAATGTGGGTATTGAGGTCGTGGACTGCGTTTCGGCACAACCTTTTGAGTGTATTATGTTGCACTGCAGTATGTCGGGGTTGTGAAAACTGTTGAAAATATACGTATTCTAAAGTAATCAAGACCTACGCATATTTGCGTAGGTGGACTGTAATGTATGTCTGCTGAGTGTGGGGGCACATCGATAAAAAAATGTTTTTGAGTGTGAGATAGAAGCTAAAACGCTTGTTTTTTAATTCAATACGCAGCCCCGCATTTGTACATCTGAACCGGAAAACCGGGCAGGGGAGTGGGCACGTGTTGGTACAATGGACAAAAGAGTTGGAGACGGGCGTGACGTTCGTCGATGCGGATCATAAGGTCCTCATCAATCTGCTCAATCAGGTCAATCACTGCATTGTAGATAACGAAGATTTAAGCGTTTTGGGCAGCGTGCTCGACGCCTTGGTCGAGTATACCGATTACCATTTTTTGCGCGAAGAAAAGATGATGGAGTTAAGCGGCTACTCCGGCATCGAAACCCACAAAATCACCCATCGTGTTCTCAGCGGCCAAGTTCGGGCGGTGTACGACGATTACCAAAATCGTCCGGAAAAAGTGAATGCCGTCGATGTGCGTGATTTTTTGCAATCGTGGCTTGTGGATCACATCATGGGATCTGACTTTGCCTACCGCGACACCTGCCTGGATAATGCCGAGGCCGCACATGCGGCAGGACAGGTGGGCTTTTTGGGCGATGGCTCGACCTTTAATGAATGGGAACACATCCGCATTATGTTGGTCGATGATAACCCCAATTTTCGTCGATTGGTCCGCACCATCTTGCGCGCCGTCGGCATTCGCAATATTCAGGTTGTCGAGACGCCACTTGAAGGCATCGCCCGCTTGGCAGATCGTCCCGCGGACATTGTGCTGTGCGACTGGGTGATGGATGAGATGAACGGCACCGAGTTTGCCCATAAAGTTTCGGAGATGCAGTTGCCCACCCGGGTGGTGATGTTGACCGGCTATTCCATTGATGTGTTGAAGGAACGCTCTTCCGATCTGGGGATTGCGGATTATATTGAAAAGCCCGTTAAGGCGCGCACGCTATTGGAAACCATTTCCAGGGTCGCCATGGCGGTGCCGCAGTCGTCCAGCACTAGGGTTGCCTGACTAAACCTTTAATTCACACCAAACCGGTGTGTGGTCGGACGGTTTGTCCCAACCGCGCGGGGTTTTGTCGATCCCACTGGCTTTCAACAGGTCGGCGGCTTGGGGGCTGAGCAGTAAATGGTCGATGCGACAGCCTTCGTCGCGATTCCAAGAACCGGAACGATAATCCCACCACGAATAGCGCCCATCATCCGCATTGCAGGCACGAAAAGCGTCGGTAAGGCCTAAATTCACGATGCGGCGCAGGGCGTTGCGGCTTTGCGGCAAAAACAGCGCGTCGCGGGTCCACTTGTTGGGCGCGTAGACGTCTTCGTCTTCGGGAATGACGTTGTAATCGCCGCCCAAAACGAACGGTTCTTCGGTTTTAAGTAAATCACGCGCATGGCTATACAGGCGATGCATCCAGCGCAGTTTGTAGTCATATTTATCGCCGGGGGTGGGGTTGCCGTTGGGTAGGTAGATACAGCCCAGGCGGATGCCTTGGCCATCATTCGTGCGCACGATGCCTTCGACATAGCGTGCCTGCTCGTCCTCTTCTTCGCCGGGCAGGCGGGTGGCGGTGACTTCGATGGGGGTCTTTGATAAGATAGCCACGCCGTCGTAGGTTTTCTGGCCCACCACCACGGCCTCATAACCTGCGGCGTTGACCTCCATCATCGGGAAGATTTCTTCAACGCCTTTAAGTTCTTGCAGCATCACCACATCGGGGTCGAATTCTTTCAGCCATTTGAGCAAATGCTCTCGGCGGGCTTTAAGGGAGTTGACGTTCCAAATGGCGATTTTCATGAGGCTTCCCAGACATCTAAAAGGCCCGCGTGCACGGGCCTTTTAGATAACATGATTCTTATATTCGTGAAAACGGGGCTTAAAACGGGGCTTAAACAGAAAACGAAGTGCCGCAGCCACAGGTCGAGCTGGCATTGGGGTTTTGCATGGTGAAATAGGCCCCCATCAGATCGGTGTTGAAGTCCAAGATCGCCCCGCTGACAAAGGGGATGGAGGTTTCATCCACCACCACGTTGATGCCTTCGCGTTCAAACAACACGTCGTCGTCATTGACCGTATCGTCGAGGCTGAAATTGTATTGAAAACCGGAACAGCCACCACCGGTGATACCGATGCGCAGTTTGAGGTTTGCGTTGTTTTCACTTTCGATCAGCGCCTTGATGCGGGTCACCGCACCATCGCCAATTTTCAGTGCGTCTTGAATTTCCTCAGTGTTTGTAGGGGTATCGGGCATGGGATCCTCATTTTTAAGCTTTGGCCAATCATAGCCCATTTACCCCTGGATGTAATGTGCAAAGCTTGAATGTCAATCGCGCCATGTTGACTTAAGCCGAGGCGCTAAGAGGTTTGTCGGAAGGGAGTAGCACTTCATCGTTACTCATGATGGCACGGGCACGGCCGGTATTCTTGGCGATGTACATGCGTTTGTCGGCCAATTCGACCAAGTCCGGCCAATCGTCAAGTTGATCGGCGGTGCGCTCGGCAACGCCGATGCTGGCGGTAAGCGGGGTGCCATCCGGGCGCTGTCCCAGCCAATTGTCCATGATGCGGTTGATCACCAAACGTGCGCCATCAAGGTCTGTATTGGGTAAAACCGCCAAAAACTCTTCACCACCCCAGCGAACAATGACATCGCTGCCGCGCAAGTCGTCTTGAAGTTTTTTGGTGAACATACACAGGGTTTTGTCGCCCTCATCGTGACCGTAGGTGTCATTGACCGACTTAAAATGGTCAAGATCAAAGAAGGCAATCGTAAAGGCCGCACCTTGGCGAATGGAAACACGATATTGCATATCGATAATTTCCGAACCGCTGCGCCGCGTATAGGTGTTGGTCAAAGGATCGAGGCTGGACCGGCTGACCAAAGAAATCATGTAGCGCAGCTGTGACACACCGGCAAATAAGGACACCGCGAGGATCAGCATCGCCAGCCACAAGGTGCCGATATAGGTGGCCAAATTAAAACCCTCGACCAAGGAGGCACCATAAGCCGTAATGGCCAGGAATGGCACGCCAAACACCAGCATTTCCAGAATGGTCAAAGGGAAAACACTAAGCCCCGCCAATACAATAAATGGCAGAAGGGCATAAAATTGGGAGGCAATACCGCCCCATGTGCTCAATTCCAAACCCGAAAGCATCGGTTGCGACACAAGGTAAAACACCGGGGGCCCCAACAACACCACCGTCAACATCGAGAAAGCCACGCGCGGGGTGGGTTCAACGTCCCAGGGCCAGGCCAACAAGACAAACACTGCGCCCGATGCAACCCGCATGCCGGTGAGCAGCGCCCATTCGGGCCACGGAAAGGTCATGAAATCAATCACCGCCCACAAGGGAATCAGAATGGCAAAAACAAAGGACACCAATTGTACGCGCCCGATGAGGTAGCTCATGCGGTGGCGGCGTAGATATGGAGAATGGGGCGTGGACACAAACAGGTGATGAACTTGATCCCACGAAATATTGAGTTCTTTTGTAAGGTGTCGCACAGCCTATCCTTAAATTATTCTAATTCCACACTAAATTAGACCTTGTAGGTTTATTATATAATGGCAAGTCTTGCATGCAAGGGGCAACTCACGATTGCCCTGGTGTTCACCATGGTCAGTGAAATAACCCTATTAAGTCCGAAGGTGAAGGCCTTGCGACACATCAATAGCTTCACGGACGGACTCTTAAGCTTGCGGGCCGCAGGGCAGGAGGGTAGGTTCGCCAGCATGGAAAACCTTGTATCATTCGCCTGTATTCCCGAACAAAGTCGGGGCCGATTGCATGACGAACCGGAAAGCGCGACCCGCAGCTGTTACCAGCGTGATCGCGACCGTATTATTCATGCCGCGGCGTTTCGCCGTCTGCAGTACAAAACCCAAGTTTTTGTGAACCATGAGGGTGATTTTTTTCGCACCCGCCAGACCCATTCCTTGGAAGTCTCGCAGATTGCGCGCTCCATCGCTCAAAACTTGCACCTCAATCAGTACTTGGCCGAAACCCTGGCGCTGGCCCACGACATGGGCCACACCCCATTTGGTCATGCCGGTGAGTTTGCCCTGGAAGATTTGATGGCCCCTTTCGGTGGCTTTGATCACAATGCCCAGTCGTTGCGTGTGGTGACCAAGCTGGAACAACGCTACGCCGATTTTGATGGCCTTAACCTGACGTGGGAGACCTTGGAAGGGATTGTGAAACACAATGGCCCGCTGGTCGGCTTTGATGGGGCCGAGCCGCTGCCCTGGGCTACAGTGGAGTACGCCAAAGAACACGACCTGCAACTGGACAGTTATGCGTCCGCCGAAGCACAAATCGCGGCGGTGTCTGACGATGTCGCCTACAACAACCACGATATCGATGACGGCTTGCGTGCGGGGCTGTTTACCATCGACGATATTCGCCAAGTTGATTTTATCGGTGAGACCTTTGCCGCGGTGGAAAAACGCTACCCGGATCTCGATTTTTCGCGCACCGTGCACGAAGCCGTGCGCCGCACCATCGGTATGATGGTTGAAGACATCTTGAAAGAGTCCCGTATACGGTTGGCGGATGCTCAGCCAAAATCGGTTGATGACGTGCGCACCTTCGGTGAACCCTTGATCGGGTTTTCAGATGAAATGGCAAAAAATGATCGTGAACTGAAAGAGTTCTTGTTCCCGAACATGTACCGGCATTACAAGCTCAATCGCATGACGTCTAAAGCTCGGCGAGTGGTCCGGGACTTGTTTGAACTGTTTCTCAATGAGCCGGGCACCATGCCCACCGAATGGCAGGTGGGCACCGCCGGTCCGGGGCACGAACTGACGGCCCGTGTGGTCGCCGATTACATTGCGGGCATGACCGATCGTCACGCCTTGGACGAACACCGCCGTCTGTTTGATTTGCAGGCACGCACCAGCGAATTTACACTCGGATAAAAACTGGGATAATGAACTA
>JAESUA010000079.1 GCA_016763255.1 Magnetovibrio sp.
CGGCGGGTCACGACAAGGCGTTGAAATTCGGTGTCGCGATGATAAACCACCCGGTCGGCGTACATAACGCTTTCCGTTACCGTCTGCCAGGACGGCCCCTGATAAGCAACCGTCAACGCCACGACAAACAACAGCCCATGGAGCGCCAGCATCAACTCCCGGTATTTTATACGTTGATAAAATTTACACACGAACGCAAAGCCGATAACAAGATTGGCCATGGCGGTAAGCGCCCCAGCCAAAGCTGGATCGATCGAGAGCATCCAGCCGACCCAGATGACGGCACCGATTCCGGCGCCTATGTAGTCAGCGCCATAGATCGTGCCGATGTTATTCTCGATATGCTGGGCATGCAGAATTTCGCGAATGCGTGCGATCAGGGGTATTTCCATACCGATGAGCAGGCCCAGGACGCAGGCCATGACATAGGGGGTGATCCTGGAGATTTCATCCAGGGCGATAAAAATGCCCCCCTCTACCGGCAACCCTCCAGGCAAATTTAAGGTGTCGGCCAGCAGTTGCGGCAGGACAAAGGCCCCCGCCATCAAACCGCCGCTGACGAGAACCGCCATGCTTCCCGCCAAGGCCATGGACAACTCGAGAATGACAAACCCGTAGAAAGCGTCCTTAACTCTGCTGGAAAGAAAAGAGCCCACCCCCATGCTCACAATCATCAGGCTGATGATTGTGAAAATGACCGTTTCCACCGCCCCCAAAACACGAGCGGCGTAATGTGACAGCAGATATTCGTAGATCAATCCGCAGCCGGCGAGGATTCCGGTGAAAACAATCAGCGTCACATCGACTTTGAACTTGGAATAAGGAAGTACCGGGGTTGGTGTCTTAGACATCGCTCAAAGCCTTATGATCATCCCAAAAGACTGACCAGGAGCAGCCCCAGCCCAATGTAGCTAGCGGCTTCAACGGCTGCGACCCCATAATTTGTTTCACGATCGACTTCCCGCTCAACCGGAACGCCGTACAATACGACTTTCTCAAGCAGAGCGGTCAGCACGATGACGCCAATCAGCAGGGCGACCGCGACGACAACCCAGGCGAGGACAGAATAAATGACCTGAGATCCGTCCTGGAATATGACAAGTTTCCCGGCCGTCGATATCGCCAGCGCGGCGCCGATCTGAAACCCGGCAAAGCGGATTGCCAGGGCCGAATTGCCTTCTTTGATGGCATCGCCAAAAACGCGGCCATCATTGCGTTTCGCAAAGAGTGTGACGCGGTAGCGCGAAACCAAAACCAACAGCAACTGGGTGATCAAGAACATCGCAATGACCAAGCCCACGTCCATCAGCCAGTCCCCGCTCGACCACGAAAAGACTCCAAATATGACCGTCGCCGTGGCGATCATATTACCTCCATCCAAGAGGCCAGCGGCAATATTTCCCTGGGAAATCATCTGTTTAAGATCAACCTTAGGAAAGGCAATATTATCAAAGATCCACCGCGTGCACATCAACATGGCGATGCCCAGGACGCCATAGCCGAGGATAAAGACACCCTCGACCACCAGACTGGTGGCGATATCGCCCGCCCCAACCCCGGAAAACACCACGGCAAGGGCGATGGTGGCCCCGGCCAGGGAGATGCCAAACGCATGATTGTCTTTCTCGGCCAGCTCGGCCGCTGTATCAACACCGCCGGCCGTACGCCCGAAAATTTGCCGGACCAGGACGAGCATGGCAAACAGCAAGATGAAATCGACAGCCAAGGCCGCGTAATAGTAGGGGTCCGCGGAGACCGCAAAATAGGATGCAAAATTCATTATATATGCCTCTGATCTTTATTTTCCAAAGCTGCGACGGCTGAAACCGCCACTGCGCGAGGGCGCCGACCGCGTATTGGAGTAAGAGCTGGTTCGTTTGGCACTATAGGACTTGGCCATTGATTTGGGAGCACTGCGTGTGCGCGGGGCATAGCTGGACAAACGGCTGGTACTCTTGAAATTTTTGACCCTGGAAGGCGATGCCTTATTGGCGGCGACGCTTGGCTGGCGCTGTGCCGCTTGGCTCCACGACCGGTTGTTTCGGCTCGTACCGTAATAATGACGCCCGACATCGCCATAATAGGACGCGCTACGGGAGCGATACCAGTAATCTTGATTGTAGCGGTATCCCCTGCCCCAGCCCAAAACATCCGAAAACATCCGATATTGGCCGTACCAGGCCCAAAAACTGCTTCCGCCGGAGCCTGATTGCCAGCTGCCATAAGCCGGATTACCGACCAGATGTTGGGTCGGCGGCATCGATTTATCGACCGTTTCGGCAAGCGTTAGTTTAGCCAGTTTGCCCTGGCTCATGTCGGCAAGCACATTGATGACGTCGACCAGTGAATCATTAAAAACGTCGAGTTTGGCCGCCTGGCCAACGGCAAGGGCTTCCGCGCCCACCGCGGTGGTCAATTTCCGCGACGCTTGGCCTTCTTTGGCGAATACATCCTTGGCGTTTGCAAGGCGGGCTTTAAGAAAAGTAAACAGTCCACCTTGAACCGTGCCTTCGGCTTCAAGGGTCGCCACCAGCGCGTACATGTCGGGCTCATTGCGCCTGACAACCTCAGCATACTGCTTAAGGTATCTTAAATTGGGCATGGCCGCGTTCGCCGGGCTGGCCAGCGCCATTTCAAGGCGGGCGACCTCACTATCGGCTTGTTTTAGGGCATTGGTTGCATTTTCAAATTCTGGGTCGGAACACCCGGAAACGACAAATACGACGGAAAGCATTAAGAGGAAAGGCAAAGGAATAACCTTTCGGATATTTATCATCGGTTGGATTGCCCCCATCGGTTGGATGCCCGCATCGGCATGTTGTTTACATCTTGAAATATTACAGTCTCAAGGCACTCTAAAAGGTATGTATGGGTTGAGCAAGCGGCGGTGCAAATTTGGCGCCGCCAGATGGTCAGCAGGTGCGATAATTCTCAATAAATCCTAAACTCTCTCAATCGCCCTGGTTCACTATTTGGCCCCCCTGGCAAGCCACTAGCGTCAGAACTCATCAACAATTAACGGCAGTCGGCAGCGCCGTAATGGCATTCTCAACAATGAACTCTCTATCAGCCACATCACCTACAACCGTCAGCGGTTTGTCAAAGACCCTGAAACGGGAAAGCGGGTCTCACGCCTTAACCCGGAACACGAATGCGTCATTACGGATGTTCCAGCCCTGCGCATCATCAATGATAAAACCTGGAGTACGGTTCAAACGATCAAGGCCCGATATTCCGCCCGCTGCGGCAATAAACGCCAAACCCAAAAACGTCTCCTCACCGGACTAATCAAGTGTGGGTCTTGCGGAGGTGCCATGACCATCATTGGCCGCGAACGGTATTACTGCTCTGCCAAACGTGAACGCGGAACATGCGACAGCTCCGTCGGCATCAAGGCTGCTGAGATTGAAGACCGCGTTCTCACCAGACTCAAAAACATTCTTATTGGCAATGAGGACCTGATTGATGTGTTTGTCAGTGAGTTCAAAGCGGAGCTCACCCGGCTGCGCAAACAACGGAGTTCACACGAACGCCAAACTCAAAAAGAAATGAACAAGGTCAACACCGCCATAAAACGCTATTTGACCTTCATCACCGAAGGCGATGGCGATCCCGGTCTTGTACGTGATGAACTCAAGACGCTCGAAGTTCGCAAGCGGGGCCTTGAGTGTGCGATCAAAAACACGCTCAACGATGCCAAAATCAAAGTCCCTCCCAACATGGCCGAGCTCTACCGCAAACAAGTCATCGAACTGCAATCCATACTCGCCGACGAGACCTCCCGTCCCCAGGCCATCGACATCATCCGCTCCATGATCGACCACATTGAAGTCTATAAAGGTGAAGACGCTAAAAAAACCCGATGTCATTTTGGTTGGCACATTGGCGCAGATCTTGAACCTCACCCAACAAAACAAAA
>JAESUA010000080.1 GCA_016763255.1 Magnetovibrio sp.
CGATGCCCAAGGCCAACAACCACACCCACACCTCACCTTCAGGCCAGCTCCACACGGTGAGCGCCGGAGGCAGCGAAAACAGGCTCATGAAGACGCCCATCCACACCACCATGGAGTTGGGTAATTCGGTGCGGGTCAGGGACTTGTTGGATAGCATCGAACCGGCGATCAGCACCGCCGCCAACAACGCCAGCATCTGCGGCAAACCGACCTCTTGAAAACCCGGGCGGATGATCAACAACACCCCTACAAAACCGATCAGGGTGGCGCTCCAGCGGCGCATGCCGACGCGTTCTTTCAAAAACAGCGCCGCCCCGGCGGTGGTGAAAAGAGGTGCGGAAAAGCTGATCGCGGTGGCCTCGGCGATCGGCATCATGGTCAGCACCGAAAACCAAATCAGCATCGCACAGATGCCAAACATCGACCGCCGCAGATGGGCCCAAATACGTTTGGTGTGGATCACCGCGATGCCCGCCGCAAGCACCCACGGTATCATCAGCGCCAGCTGGGCAAGATTGCGAAAAAAGGCAATTTCAAACGGATGCAAATCAGCCGAAAGGTTGCGCACCAGCATGCTCAGCACCCCCAGCAAGCAGGCCGCTAAAATCATCCATAGCGCACCGGCCACCATCGGCGGTAAGGCTAAAAATTGGGCATGCAGGGCTTTGGGCGACATAACGTGGTCTCACAATTTCGGAGCCTGACACCATATGGTGATTTTAGGGCGAGAACCACAACGATATAGGCGTATCTGGGTTGCACCTCACGCAGGACGATTTGTTACGCGTCGTCGCCTTGGCTGGGTTTAAGTGCTGCGGACTGTAAATGACGCTGGCGCAAAAACATCGCCACGGCCAACAGACCAGCGGCGCTGTGCACCACGATGTCGAACCAATCAAGCGGTGCCAGGGGGAAGCCATCACGGAGCATCATAGCTTTTTGCACCAAGTGCGGTTCAGGCATAATCGGCATGATGACGTAGAGTGCGCCAAAAAACATGGTCATGCCTGGCGGCAAGCGATCAAAGACGGAAATCAGCATTGCAGTCCCTGTTGACGATTTATGGATAATTCTGCCACCTCTTTCTTAGGGGCCGAGTTAGGCCTAAACTGCACCTTAGACAAAGTCAAATCATGACACCCTCCTAACACATCCCCGGGAACCCGACATGCCGCACACTATAATGTCGCTTTATGTCACCACCGTCTTGGTCTGGGGCAAAGACATGCACTATGTGGCGCGCGACCATGTGTGGATGGCGGTGCAGGGATTGTTGGGCAACGTCTTGGTACTGGCCAAACCCAAGCACTTTCAACGCCGCGCAAATTCGTCTTATAACACAGAAACGGGCGACCACCTTAAGGTGATCGCCCGCTCAACGTGCCGACGCAAATCCGCACTTAATTGATTAGGGTTTGATGTATTTCCAACCCTGGTCTTGACGCTCGATCAGCTGCACCACTCCGGACGGCACCACGCGGACGTTGTCGAGATCCATCAGCTCCGGCATTTTGCCTTCTTTTTTGGTCATGCCTTTCAAGGTGTTGCCGCAGGCGGCAAACGCAACGTTTTCGTATTCCATGGAAAAGGTTTCCAAGCGTGCCGCCACCGGCGAGGTATCGGCGCGCAACATGTGCAGGCCGGGACCGTAGGTGACGATTTCAATATCCACCTTTTGGCCCTTGGCGTCGTAATACTTGGTGAGGTTGGCGGCGTTGTTCAGCGTGATGTTCATCTTGGCTTTGTCATTTTCATCGACGTGGAATACCACATGATGGGCGTAGTTATCGCCCGACGCCAAAACCGGTTGGGCGATCAGGCCGAGCACCATCACAAAGGCCGCGGCAACGGCTGTAAAAATGGACTTAGACATACAATAACTCCCGCAATTCTTGATTTTGTTGCGCGTCCTCCCAGACGCATTGTGCGAAATACTATCAGTTTAATATGAGCTGTGCGAGGCGTATCCCTTTCATACAAATCTGTGATCAAAGAGTGCGGCCTTGGAATCAAGTCGCCTTTGCGCCAGTTTCACCTCTCCTCATAACGGATGGATCGCATCATGAAAGGCTATTTCGGCGTCGGCGTTGAAGGCATCTCCAAATCCATGAACGCGGGGGCGATTTTTCGCACCGCCCATGCCTTTGGTGCCAGTTTCGTGTTCGCCGTCGCGGCCCAATACAAACGCCAATCAAATGGTGGGTCTGATACCGCCAAATCATTGGGCCAACTGCCGTTTTACGGCTTTCCCAGCATTGAAGAGATGTTGCTGCCCAAAAACTGCCGCATGGTCGGGGTGGAGCTGAGCGACGATGCCATCGACATGCCAAGCTTTCGCCACCCCAGCCAGTGCGCCTATGTGTTGGGCCCGGAACGCGGGTCGCTGTCTGCGCAGATGGTCGAAAAATGCGACTTCATTTTGAAAATCCCCACCAGCTTTTGCATCAATGTTTCGGTGGCCGCGGCCCTGGTGATGTATGACCGCACGCTGTCCATGGGCCGCTTTGCCGAACGCCCGGTGCGCGCCGGTGGGCCGACCGAGGCATTACCCGTACACGTTTCCGGCGGTCCTGTTTTACGCACCCTCAAGCCTTATCGCCAAGCCCCGCCGTTGGGTGATGGCTTTGATCCCGAAGGCTACAACACCCCCCTTAAAAGATAAAATCAGCGCCCCTGCGGATTTCACCGATGCGCTATCCCAGCGTGGTGTCGATCGGGCATTCGATCAAATCCTCAATGCCCGCACGGGCTTGATCAGACAGCACGCCGAGGCCATCCAGCACACAAGCCATGGCCAATTCCGAGGCGCGTATGGTGCCGTCGTCGACCTTTAGGGCGATGCCCAACCCCTTGGCGGGAATGGCCGCGATGTGCACCCCTTCGGCGCCCCCTTTGGCCAAAACCACACCGTCGCACGCGCTCATCAATCGGGTATCGAAACGCTTGGTGCCCGCCACCAGTTCCGGGTGTGCGGCCATCGCCGCCAAAATGCGTTGCGCCGCAGCACCTCGCACCGCCCCCAACTTGGTCGAACACAGTGCACCGATGCCGCGCGCCAGTGCCACCAGGGGAAAGGCAAACACCGGAATGCCGCAACCATCCGAGCTGCACGGCACCCCGGCCAACGACGTGCCGGTCAGCTCTTCGATGGTCGCGGTGATGCGGAGTTGCACCGGATGATCAGGCTGGATATAGCCCTTGGTCGGCTCCCCCATGTGCAGTGCGGTGGTCAAAAATCCAGTGTGTTTGCCGGAGCAATTGTTGTGTGCGCGGGTGAAGGTTTGCGCGTGCGCGCTCATCGCCTTGGTGACATCTAGGGAGATCGCTTCACATGGACCACATTCCAGATCATCGACATCAAGGCCGATGTGATCCAACCACGCCGTCACCCGCTCCACATGAAACGGTTCCGAATTGTGCGACGCGCACGCCAAGGCAATGTGTTCACTGTTCAAGTTAAAATGATCCGCCGCCCCGGTTTCAATCAGTGGCAAGGCCTGGATCGGTTTTAAAGACGAACGCGGATAAACCAAATGCTCCACATCACCCCAGGCATGTAACACCTCGCCTCGCGCATCGACCACCACACACGCGCCGCGATGCTGGCTTTCGACAAAATTACCACGGGTGACTTCGACCAGCACGGGGTTGGCTTGATCCATCGTCTTGCGCTCCTTCATGTGCAGTGCCCCTAAACTGCGGGGGTTGCCCGATCCTTTGGGCTGAGTACACTGTGACCATGATTCGCATGAGAACCCTTTGCAATACACTTCTTGCCTGTATGGTGCTGAGCAGCCACACGTGGGCCAAGACTCTTATGGAAAATGGGGACTGGCAGGCCATCCGCGAACTGGAAAATGGCAAGCCAGTGTGTGTGATGTCGGCCGGACCTGAAAAATCCGTCGGCAAATACACCAAACGCGGCACGGTGCTGGCGATCATTTCCCACCGGCCCAAAGAAAAGCGTTTTGGCGAGGTGGCCTTTCAGGCCGGTTACACCTTCAAAAAATGGGCTAAGGCCACCGCCACCATCGACGCCAAAAAATCTTTCAAGCTGTTCACCCAGGGCGGACATGCCTGGGCCATGGATACCAAAGCCGACAAACAGCTGGTCAAAGCCATGCGCGCCGGTCACAAATTGGTGATCAAAGGAACCTCATCGCGCGGCACCTTGACCACCGATACCTATTCGCTTAAAGGCTTTAGCGCCAATTGGAAAGCCATCTCCAAAGCCTGCGGCGTTCGATAAGCCTTCACTTGCAGGAGCGAAGAGTCTTTGCGATTTGCGCCAAAAGCCCCTATATCAGGGCCACCATGACCCCAAATCAAAACAAAACACGCACCAATCTGATCGGCATGAGCCGCGACGAGTTGGCCGACGCAATGGTGTCCATCGGCCAAAAGCCGTTTCGCGCCAAACAGATGTGGCATTGGATCTATCATCGCGGGGCCAAGACCTTTGATGACATGCAGAACCTGTCCATGGCCATGCGCGAAAAGCTCGATGAGCGCTTTTATCTCGGCCGACCGGAAATTGTGCGCCATTTGATCAGCGAAGACGGCTCACAAAAATGGCTGTTGCGGCTCGAAGACGGTAACGAAATCGAGACCGTGCTGATCCCCGAAACAGATCGCGGCGCGCTGTGTGTTTCGTCTCAGGTGGGCTGCACCTTGAATTGCAGTTTCTGCAACACCGGCACCCAGCCGATGGTGCGCAACCTCACCGCGGCCGATATCGTCGGCCAACTGTTGGTGGCACGCGACAGCGCCGGCGAATGGCCATCGGGCATCGAGGGCCGTAAAATCATGAACGTCGTGATGATGGGCATGGGCGAGCCGTTGATGAATTTCGACAACGTCAAAAAGGCCCTGACCATCATCAAGGACGGTGAAGGCATCTCCATTTCGCGCCGCCGCATCACCCTGTCCACATCCGGCGTGGTGCCGTTGATCCAACGCTGGCGAAGAAATCGACGTCGATCTGGCCATCAGCCTGCACGCCGCGCGCGACGAAGTGCGTGACGAATTGGTGCCGATCAACAAAAAATATCCGCTTGATGTGCTGCTCACGGCCTGCGCGGCCTATCCCGGGGCGCGCAATTCGCGGCGCATCACCATGGAATACGTGATGATCAAGGACGTCAACGACAGCCCCGACGACGCCCGTCTGCTGGCCAAATTGATGAAGCAATATAACATCCCGGCCAAATTCAACCTGATCCCGTTCAACCCTTGGCCGGGCACCCACTATGAAACCTCATCAAACAATAAGGTGCATAATTTTTCCCGGATATTAAACGATTTAGGATTTTCAGCGCCGATCCGTCAGCCGCGTGGACGCGACATCATGGCGGCTTGCGGACAATTGAAATCCGACAGCGAAAACCAAAAACTCAAAGCCCTGATCGAAAAGCGTTCCCAGGCCAAAGAGCCCCCGCAAGAAGCCAGTGCCTAGCTTACGACTATGCAAAAGCTCGTGCACGGGCTATCTTGAACGACTATTCCAAAACCACAAACGGTCTTAGCCCATGGCCCGCCCGCAAGAATTTGAAGTCAACGATGTGCTCGACCACGCCATGGAGGTGTTCTGGCACAAAGGCTTTGACGACACCTCGATCCAAGATTTGGTCGATGCCACCGGATTGAACCGCGGCTCGCTTTACAATGCGTTCGGCGACAAGGCCCACTTGTTCGCCGATGTTATGGATCGCTACCGCGCCCACTCGCTGGCCCGTTTGCTGGCCACGGCCCCAGATGACGCCTCACCGCGCCAGTTGATCCTTGATTTTTTGCAAGGTTTGGTCGATCGTGCGCGCTGCGATACGGATCACAAGGGCTGTTTGATCACCAACACCGCCGCCGGTCTTTATGGCTGCAACGAACACATGAGCACATGGATTCGCCAGACCCTCATCAGCCTTGAAGACGTTCTCAGCAATGTCATCGAACGTGGCCAACAACGCGGCGAAATCACCCGCCAATCCAGTCCGCGAGCGCTCGCCCGGTATTTGGTCAGCGCCGCCCAAGGTATCAATGTCATGGCCCGTGCCAAACCATGCCAAGACACCCTTCGCGACATCGTCACCAACACCATGCGCGCGCTTGAGCCTCAGTCTTCTTGAACCTTAAACTTCAACCTCTTCACCTTTAGTTGTTGAACGTTCGTTTAAAAATGACTTGACC
>JAESUA010000081.1 GCA_016763255.1 Magnetovibrio sp.
CGGCGAATTTGTCTTCGCCGACCACCGCCAAATTGTTTTCCGCATAGCACGCCGTCGAACAAGCGTTGCACCCGGTACACAGGTTAAGGTCGATGACCATGGCGAACATGTGCTCGTATTCATGATGGCCGCCATCCTCAAGGGCTTTCGTATAATCGGCCCAACCTTTGAAAATATTTCCGAGAAGTGAAGGCATAATTTAAGCACCTCCTTGATTGCGGCGAAACTGATCCGCGGTGATGGTGGCGACAAGTTTGCGGCCGTGTTGGCTGTCGGTGTCCATGAGCCGCGCCAGGTGTCGGTTGTCGCCGGTGGGCCGAACCTCAACGTGGGTTGAGGTAGTGTCGAGTTCGCCGGTGCGCGGATCAATCGATACGTCCAAGATGCTCAACGGGTTGACCCCGTTGTCGGTGGCATAGCGGCCATAGTTGGTGTGGCCGCGCCCCATGGGGACGCAGATGGCGTCGGGGTGCACACCACGATAGGTGAACACACGGGTGGTGATGGTGCCTGTATTGGATTGGATGGTGACATAGTCGCCATCTTTGACACCCAGCTTGGCGGCGGTGCCGGGGTGGAGTTCGGCCCAGCTGTCCCACACCGCTTTGCTGATTTGATCGGGCGCTTCTTGCAGCCACGGCAGGTTGGCATGGCGGCCATCGTATAGGCCTTGGCGTGCGGTGGTGACCAAGGTCAATGCACCGGGGTTTACTGTCGGGGTTTTTATGGTGATCGGCTTGGCGGTGGTGAATGTGCGTTCCATGATCGGTGCAGCGATTTGGCCCGCTTGAAGCACATTGTTCCAATCGGCTTCTATTTCGCTGCCGATCATCGCGCTGATCGCGGTGCGCAAATAGCCGTAATAATCTTCGAATTGATCCAGGCCCTCGGCCCCGGCGTCTTGGGCCAAGCCCAGTAAAACATCGCCCAGACCCATAACGTCGGGATAAAGCTTTTCCATCAGCGGCTGCTGAAGGTGGATTTCACCTAGCAGTGCGCCGCTCGGCGGGGCGTGGCTGCCCCAGTCTTCCAGGGCCGATGCCAATGGTAAGACCACGTCGCAGGCGGCCACGGTTTCATCTTCAAACATCGCCACCGCGACGCTCAGGCCGACCTTGCCCAAGGCCTGTTTCATGTTCAGGCCATTGGGCGCGGTGAACAGTGGATTGCAGCCGGTGATGAAGGCGATGTCGATATTGCCTGCGCCTGCGGCATTGGCGAAGATGGCCAAATCTTTGCTCGACCCACCTTTGCTGGCTAAGCGTGAGGGCGCTAAATCGACCCCCGGGGTGAGGGTCGCGCCGACATTGCCGAGCATCAAATTCAAAAGCATGGCGGCGGCGCAGTCATCATAATCGCCATCGGCAATCACCAAGCTGGGGTGATTGCTCATCAAGGTGGTGGCGATTTTTTTGATGGCTTGGGCATCAACACCGGCCAACAGCTGAACCTGCGGTGCGTCCATGGCGGTGATTGCGGCGGCGCCACCATCGGGCAGGCCCGCGGTGGAAACGTGGTGTTCAGCGGTCAGCACATGGGCCACGCCCAGGGCCACGCTGGCAAGAGAACCAGGACGGGCCGCAACCCAATGATCGGCATTGGCACCACTCAACGTCATGGCGGGTTCAATCACCGTCAACACCCCGCGCGGGGTGCTGCGAAATTCGCCGTATTGGGTCATGTAGTGGACCGGTGATTTCCAGGTACCCAGAAAATCGGCACCGAACGAAACGATCGCTTGGGCTTTGTTAAAGTGCAAGGCGGGTTCGGCAACGCCGATGAGGTCGGTGCAGGCGGCTTCCCAGGATTTGGCGTGGACGGTTTCGAGGACGTAGTGCTGGCCGCCGCCGCTGGCTTTAAGGTGGGTTTCCAGCAAAACACGCTGGTGACCGCTGATGGTGCCGGTGACCCAGGCCAAATTGGCACCGCTTTTTTGTTTGATCGCAGCCAAGGCTTGCGGCCAGGTGACATCTTTTCCGGCGATGCGCGGCCGGGTGATGCGGTCAGGGTTGTAGTGGTTTTGCAAACCGGCTTGGCCCATCTGGCACAGCTTGCCTTTGTTGAGGGGCGCGGTGGGGTTGCCTTCAAGTTTTAGGGCATGGCCTTCACGCACCCGGCTATGGGTGGCGCACGCAGCCGGGCATTGCAGGCAAGTCGATGCGTACCATACGCCGATGCCGGGAATGACGTATTCTTCCGGGGCCAGGTAGGAAAAAATTTGTTCCTCACCTTCTTCAAGGGTTGCATAAGACGGCAGATCGCACCCCGCCAACGCCACACCGGCACCACCAAGGCCGAGCACTTTGAGGAAACGTCTGCGATCAATTTTTGTGCGCGTCATGATTTTTCTTTCCATCTTGTCGACGGTGTTATTTGTGACAGCGGGTGCACTCAGATGGGCCATCATTTTCTTCGTGGCAGTCGTTACAAAAACCCATGGTCAGCGGGCGCATTTTGATGGCCACGCCGACTTCGACCATGTCGCCATGACACATGGCGCATACTTCGCTGGAGTCTTTGACGTCCATGTCGGGGTTGTCGAACAGGAATCTTTGCAGGTGGCGTTCGTGGGTGAAATGCACAAAGTCCGGCACGTCGTTGACTTTGTTCCAGGCCGGGCTTTGGCCGTTTTCCCACATTGTTGTGAGCTTGGCGATTTCCGGCCTTTCGTCTGCGGTGGCGACGATGGTGTGACAGCCCATGCACTTTGAGGTGGGCGGGATACCGGCGACTTTGGAACGCCGTGCGTAGGTGTGACAGTAGAGGCAGTTGATGGCCAAATCACCGGCGTGTATTTTATGTGAAAAATTGATCGGTTGAGGCACGTCTTTGCCGGCAAACTGATCGGTTGGAAATACGGCACCGGGCACCCGGGGGCCGGTTTCGCTCATGACGCTTTCACCGCCTTGAAGTTCGCGATCCAGTATCTGGCCCCCCAATACAATCAACGCACCAATGACACCGACGGTCATGATGGTGCGGATTCGTGGAAAAGGTCTGCGCTTTGGGCGTGCTGGCACCATGGCTCACTCGCTTCCTCTGCATCCCCACAGGTGCACCCCCACACGGGCACGCCGTTACGGTCAAATCACAAATGTTCCTTAATATAAAAACAAGTAATATTCAGTGTTCAATCCGCATGCACGAGTATTCATCTACGCAGCAAAAAGTATGCCTGCCGTGTTTGTGATGCGGTGGGCGTATTGATTATCCAAAACATCATATCTCTATGCCGCAAGTGCATAGGATTTTGTGTTTTTATTATATTTGTTGTTTGTTGGGCAATTACCAGGAATTCTGGATTTTGAGTATCTCTGACAACTGATTGAGACATTCTTCACGGCTGGGATGGAAATCTTGATCCATCCACCAAGCTTCGACTTGGCTGAGCAACTGCCCGACTTTGGGGCCGTGGGGCACATCCTTTGCCAGCACATCGCGGCCTTTGAGGGGAAACGGCACGATGTCCATGTCGCGGGCCGTTTCGATCAGGCTGCGCCAAGCTTGGGTGCGCTCTCTCGGCAGGTGGGCTTGGTGCGCCAATTCGGCGGCCCATGCCAGCAGGGCACGGTCCATGACGATGGCGGGGCTGACCTTTGCGCAGGCGATATGCAACGCCTTGGCCGACATTTGTGGTTCAACCAAAGGTCCGGGGGCGCACATGGCCTGCAGGTGTTTGCGTTCGCGGTTGGAAAATTTTAAGCGTTGGGCGATGGCGAAGACCGCAGCGGCATCCAGGCCGGGTTTGAGCAGGGCGGCGAGACGGCGCACCGGATCAATCTCCAGCCCATCGATTTTCACCGCGCGTTCCAACAGCCACGCCAGCATGCGCAGTGGTCCGACCTCACCGGCTTCCTCTAAAATATGGTTCAAGATTTGCTCGGACCGCATCAAGCTCACGGTGTCGGCCGGGTTGGGCGCGGTGAGGATGCGAAACAATTCTCCGCGCACCCGTTCACCCGACAATTCCGGCAGGCGTGGTGCCAGCTTGCGACAGGCCATCAACGCATTGCGGCTGATGGGCGGCTTGCCGTATTCGGCATAAAAGCGAAAAAATCGCAACAGCCGCAATACGTCTTCTTCGATGCGTTGATGGGCCACGCCAACAAAACGCACCCAGCCCCTGCCGAGGTCTTTGAGGCCATTATAGGGGTCGTAAATATTGCCGTGCTCATCACACGACATGGCATTGATGGTGAAATCACGCCGCGCCGCATCCTGGGTCCAGTCATCGGTAAATTCAACCTTGGCATGGCGGCCATAACTTTCCACGTCGATGCGCAGGGTGGTGATTTCGAAATGATGCGCGCCGATTACGGCGGTGATGGTGCCGTGCTTGATGCCGGTGGGGATGGCGCGAATATTGGCGGTTTGCAAAATATCGAGCACACGTTCGGGTTCTTGCGGGGTGGCGATGTCGATATCGCGTGCCGCACGGCCGAGTACGGCGTCGCGAACGCAGCCGCCGATGAAACGCGCTTCGGCCCCGGCGGCACGAAACGCGGCCATCACGGCCAGAGTTTCAGGCGTGCTCATCCACGGTTGGCGGGGGATTAATCCAGTCGGTTCCACGCGTGTAGCCTTTGCCCCGGACTAATTGCTTTTGGGGGTG
This sequence comes from Magnetovibrio sp., assembly GCA_016763255.1. Taxonomy (GTDB): domain Bacteria; phylum Pseudomonadota; class Alphaproteobacteria; order Rhodospirillales; family Magnetovibrionaceae; genus Magnetovibrio. Next base: position 4,613 of record JAESUA010000081.1, read on the forward strand.
ACGTATTCCCCCGGCACGATGGTGCCGTTTTTTTCGTAAGGGGGGCGGTAGGTGCTGCCTGGTTCATTTTTTGGGCTGAAAAAGACCGATAACACCAAACCGATGAGCATCAGACCAACCCCGGTCAGGATCAGGCGAAACCACGGCATTTTGATATCGTAATCTTCGGCTTCTGTGTGATCGCCTTCGGTGTGCTTAAGCCCTTCGGTTTTGGCTTTGGCCCGGTTGGCCTGGACTTGTTTGCGCACCCAGACGGTCCACGCGAAATACATCAAAGTGGGCAGCAACAAAGGTAGGATATACGTGATGAAGATGCGGGCCATAGGCTCCCCTTATACCATATGTTATCGGATGGCTTAACAGCTTAGGGCTGTCTCGTCTATGCCGGGGTTGTGCAACGCAGTGGCCCCTGTGAGGATCTGGTAGAGGTCCATAATCATCCCGGCGGTGGCCCCCCAGATGTGATAGTTGCGGTAGGGCATGGCGTAAAAATAGCGCTTGGTGCCTTCGAATTCGCGTGACAGACGCTGATGATTGTCTGGATTCATGAGAAACGACAGTGGAACTTCGAACACTTCGGCGACCTCATGGGGGTCGGGTGAGAGCGAAAATGGCGGCTTGATCAAGGCCACAACCGGGGTGATTTCAAAGCCGGTGCGGGTGATGTAGGTGTCCAGGCGACCCAGTACGTCGATGTGCGAAGCCGCCAATCCGGTCTCTTCTTCGGTTTCGCGCAGCGCGGCGGCGACGGCATCGGCATCATCATCTTCAATATGGCCACCGGGGAAGCTGACTTGCCCGGGGTGATGCTGCAAATGATCGGTGCGTTGGGTGAGCAACATGGTCAAGCCGTCACCATGATCAACCAAGCCCACAAGCACGGCGGCCGCACGCAACGGACTGTCGGGGCGAAAACCAGGATTTAGATCGTGGTCGCCGCGCTCAGAAAATTTTGTGGTGCTGCTTATGCGCTGGATAA
>JAESUA010000082.1 GCA_016763255.1 Magnetovibrio sp.
CCGATGCCGCCGATGCCGACGAAATGAATGGTGCCGATGGAAAGTGGTAAAGCTCTCATACTTCGGCGCTCCCTTGTTGTTTGTGCCCGACGAGGTTTTCAACCAAATCGGCAAGATGTTTGGCGGCATCGGCGCGACCCACGTCACGCGCGCACCGGGCGGCTTTTTCCAATACGGCGGGCAGTCCCAGCAATGAGTCCAAACGCACCGCTAGGTTGTCCGGGGTAAAGGTATCCTGGGGCATAATCCACCCCGCGCCCGCCGCATCCACGGCCTGGGCATTGAACGTTTGATGATCGTCGGCGGCGTAAGGATACGGCACCAAGATAGAAGGCCTGCCGACGGCGAGGGCTTCGGACACGGATGATGCACCGGCACGCGAGATCATCAAATGGGCTTTGGCCATGCGTTCGGGCACATCATCGATAAAGGTCGCAAGATGGGCGCAAATGCCATTTTCAGCGTACGCCCGCTTAACCGCATCCATGTCTTCGTCGCGACACTGCTGGGTAACCTCCAAGCGATTCTTAATTTCATCAGGAAGCTTGGCCAAGGCCGCGGGCACCACTTGGGAAAGCACCGTCGCACCTTGCGATCCTCCCAGAACCAAGATACCCAACGCGGCATCGCCCTCCGTATTTGGGTAAGGAGCATCACATTTTGCGGCGATGGGGGCGCGCACCGGCATACCGGTCAAAGACACCTTTGCCAGCGCCGCATTGGGCAAGCCTTGAGTGTCGGCAAAAGAAGTGGCAATGGATTTCACCCGTCCGGCGAGCAAGCGATTGGCCCGGCCCAGCAACGCGTTTTGTTCATGGATGGCGGTAGGAACAGCGGTGAACGTCGCCGCCATCATGGTTGGTACAGACGCATAACCGCCAAAACCAACCACCGCATCAGGCTGGAGATTTTTCAGCAAGCGCCACGCCTGCCATGTTCCAAGGCCCAGCTCGACAACACTCTTGATGCGCGCGGGCACACTTTTTCCGGCGATGCCACCGGCGAGGATGTGATGGGTTTCCAACGCGCCCAACGCCCCGCCATAAGCTTGTCCGCGTTTATCGGTGACAAGTCCAAGGCGAAAGCCGCGATCCATCAACTCGGATGCCAAGGCTTCGGCCGGAAACACATGTCCACCGGTACCGCCCGCAGCCAAAAGAACGTGAGGTTTTTTCATATCCGCCGCCCCATCAACTGTTGTGATCCTGGTCGCACGCGGGTCAACGCCAGCACCATGCCCATGCCCAACGCCAGCGCCAAGGTGCTCGATCCGCCATAACTGATGAACGGCAAGGTCATGCCCTTGGGCGGGATAAGGTTGGTGGTCGAGGCGATGTTGATGATTGCCTGCAGGGCAAACTGTGTCAGCAATCCAGCCACCGCGACCATGACAAAAAAGTCACTGTCTTTGAACACCCGAGCAAAACCGCGCAACACCACAAAGCCAAATAAGATCACGATCAACAAACACAGCAACAGGCTAAACTCTTCGCCGGCGACCGCCAAAATAAAATCGGTGTGGGCATCGGGTAGTACTTCTTTGACGCGGCCTTCACCTGGACCACGGCCAAACAAACCACCGTTCTCAAATGCATCGAGGGATTTTTCCACCTGATAGCCCTTGCCACTGGCCGGGTCCAAGAAACGATCGATACGCGAACGCACATGACCAAAACTCAAATACGCGCCAAAGCCACCCAAAATGAACAACAGCGCAACAGCGCCGACCAACACCAACGGCAGACCGGCGATAAAGAACTGCACCGCCCACACGCACGCCACCACGATCGACATGCCAAAATCGGGCTGCAACATAAGCAAACCCACTACCACGACAAACAAGAAGATCGCAATGGCATAACCCGGAACATCTTCATCGAGCTTTTGCGCCGAAAACATCCATGCTGCGACAACGGCAAAGCTTGGCTTGATAAATTCAGACGGTTGAAGCGAGAACCCGGCGATCGAAAGCCACCGCGTCGCACCCTTGGTTTCAACACCAAGGAACAACACCGCAACCATCGCCAATACCGAGCCGACAAATACAAACAATGCCAACCGGCGCACGCTACGCGGCGTCAACATCGACACCCCGACCATGACGATCAAGGCCATCGGTAAAAAGACAAAGTGACGGCGCACAAAATGATAACTGTCCAACCCGATGCGGTCCGCCACCGCTGGCGAAGCGGCCAAAACCAAGATCGCCCCCAATGCCGCGATGATGATCACGCACACCAACGTCAGTCGATCGATGGTCCACCACCATTGGCTCAAAACGGATGTATCTGTACGCGTGAAGGTGCTCATATTTTTGCATCCCCCAGGCGTTGGACGAGGCCGCGAAACACATCACCACGATGTTCAAAGCTGCTAAATTGATCAAACGAAGCACATGCGGGCGAAAGCAACACCGTCGCACCATCAAAACCATCGGCTTGCGCGGCAGCCAAAGCGGCCTTGGTGGCAGATTCAAGATCGGTGCAGATTTTCACCTCAACCTTGCCATCCAACTGGGCGGCAAAATCCGCTGCGGCTTCACCAATCAAGAAGGCGCGGCGCACAGATCCCAACAACGGATCCAATCCATCAAGCCCGCCATCCTTGGCCTGCCCACCGGCGATCCAATATATGTTTTCGTAACAGCCCAAGGCATGGGCGGTGGCTTCTGCGTTGGTGGCTTTGCTGTCGTTAACAAATGCAACCTCACCAACATTCAACAGACGTTCTTGGCGATGGGCAAGACCGGGAAAGGTTTTGATGCCCTCAACGATCAAGTCCGCATCAATATCCATCACCCGCGCAGCCGCATAGGCCGCGGCGATATTTTGGGCGTTATGACGCCCGGGTAGTTGCGTCAAATCACTAAGGTCCATCACCACCCGTGCATCACCGCCGATATCATCGATCAACTTTGCACCTTCGATATAAACTCCGCCGGGGGCCTTTTGTGCTGAACTGATGGGCAAAACAGTTCGGTTCTTAAAGGCCTTCAGCTCTGCATAAATTTCGCGGCACACTTCATCGTCAATGCCGACGATGGCGGTGTCGCCTACGCCTTGGGCGCGAAAAATGCTTTTCTTGGCTTGAACGTAACCGTGCATGCCGCCGTGGCGGTCCAGGTGATCGGGGGTGATGTTCAACACCACCGCGACCTTAAAACGCGCCGACGGGCACAGTTCCAACTGATACGACGACAGCTCCAGCACATACACGCCTTCGTGTTCCATCATCGCCATGTCACAAATGGCGGGACCCAGGTTGCCACCCACTTCAACATCAAATTCGGTTTGCTCAAAAATATGGCCGAGCAAGGCGGTGGTGGTGGATTTACCGTTGGTGCCGGTGATCGCCAGCCTCGGCGCTTGTGCACCTGAAGTGGTCAAAAGCTCCACATCGCCGATGATCGGCACCCCGGCATCTTTGGCCAAATGCGCGGCGGGGTGGGCGGTGGGAAATGTGTGGGGAATTCCGGGGCTGAGCACCAAGGCATCCATCTGCGCCCAATTGATCCGTTCTAGTTCGCGCACCGGGATGCCTTCGGCCTCGGCTGCCGCACGCGCGGCTTCACCATCATCCCACGCCAAGACACGTGCGCCGCTGCGACACAATGCGCGCGCAGCCGCCAAGCCCGATCGGCCAAGACCGACGACAACAACATGTTTATTGGCATATCCTTCACACGAAATCATGGGCCTTTTTGCCTACCTCAACTTCAATGTGGACAGACCGACCAACGCCAAGATGGTGGCGATGATCCAAAAACGAACAACAATGGTGGACTCAGCCCACCCCTTCTTTTCAAAGTGATGATGCAGTGGTGCCATGCGAAACACACGTTTTCCGGTTAGCTTGAACGAAACCACCTGCACGATCACAGACACGGTTTCCAAAACAAACAAACCACCGACGATGGCCAGCACCAGTTCATGCTTGGTGATCACGCTAACGGTACCCAAGGCACCGCCCAAGGCCAACGATCCGGTATCGCCCATGAATACTTTGGCTGGCGGGGCGTTAAACCACAAGAAACCCAAGCCGCCACCGATCAACGCGCCCAAGAAAATCGCCAACTCACCGGTGCCCGGCACGTAATGCAATTGCAGATATCCGGCAAATACGGTGTTACCGACCAAGTAGGCGATCAGTATAAATACCCCGGATGCGATCATCACCGGTACGATGGCCAAACCATCCAAACCATCGGTCAAGTTGACGGAATTCGAAGACCCGACCATGACAAAGATGGCGAACACCGGGAAGAACCATGCCAGCTGCACCAGCGTATCTTTTAAGAACGGTACCGCCAACGTGGTTTCCAAATCAGCCGGCATCAAACGCATGATCCAAACCACGGCGGCCAAAGCAAAGGCAACTTGCAACAACAACTTAACCCTACCGGGCAAACCTTTGTGGTTGCGGCGGCTGACCTTTAGATAATCATCCAAAAAACCGATCACGCCATAAGACACCGTGACGCCCAGCGCCACCCACACAAAGCCATTGGACAAATCGACCCACAATAAAGTTGAAACCACCAAGGCGATGAGGATCATCAACCCGCCCATGGTCGGCGTGCCCTGCTTGGTCAGCAAATGGCTTTCGGGACCATCCGCACGGATCGGCTGACCGCCCTTTTGGCGCATGTGCAACGCGCGGATCAAATACGGCCCCATAACAAAGCTGATGATCAAGGCCGTCATCACCGCACCGCCGGTGCGAAACGTCAAATAGCGAAACACATTGAAGATCGGGAACTGATCCGCCAGCGGGAATAATAAAGAGTACAGCATGGCTAGGCCTCGCCCTTAGTTGGGTTTGAATTGTCGAGAGATTTAAGCGCCGTGACCACGCGGTTCATGTGCATGCCCGCAGACCCTTTGACCATCACCACATCACCGGGGTGCACGGCCTTGGCTACGATATCGACCAACACGTCAGATGTGGCGCAATGGCGTCCACGGCGTGTTTCAGGCAAAACATCCCAAAGATGTTTCATCGCATCACCGGCCAAAAACACCAGATCAATTTTATTGTCTTCAAGCACCGATGCGATCTCGGCATGCATGGCGGGCGTGTCCTCACCCATTTCCAGCATGTCACCCAAAACCGCAATCCGCCGACCTTTTTTAGCAACTGGTTGCTCGCCAAGTACGGCTAAGGCGGCGCGCAAGGCTTCGGGGCTGGCGTTATAGCTTTCGTCGATCAGCAAAAAATGTGCGCCATCAAGGAGAACCTCAAAGCGTTCGCCACGTCCACTGGGGGC
>JAESUA010000013.1 GCA_016763255.1 Magnetovibrio sp.
CAAATACAAAAGACCCGCCAGTACCAAAATCAGCATCGGTTCATCAAATGCGGCGTTCGGGTGCCGTTTTTGGTGGCGTTGCCACGCCCATACGGCCAGCCACACGGTGGGGCCGATGATATGCACTGCTCCGATTATGGTGTTCCAATCAGCCGCCCAAAGGGGCTGAAGTTCCTGGATTTTTCCCAACCACAAATCAGCAAGGCGTGGGTCCATCGCGGCCCCGAAGGGGCCCTTGAAAAAGGCAGGGTAAAGGATTGCCATCACCAGCGCCGCACCAGCGGCCGCCGCAGCGCCGACTCCCAGGCGTTCGCGCCAGCTGGCTTGGCTCTGATCGCTCCGTCGCCACATGATTTCTATGCCCAAGGCGATCAACGCCAAAAGCACCACGTGAATGGTCGACAAACGGTCAAATTCTTCGGAGTTCAACCACTGCGACGGCGGCTGTTCGATGCCCAGCATCACCGCCAGTGTCAATGCACCGGCAATGGTGAAACGGCGCAGCCCGGCCAGCCAGCGTTGATCGCCGGTGATCAACCAGGGCAGTGCCAGCGCTGCCAAGGCAAACAATTCGGTGGTCAGCGATTCGATGCTGACCCAAATGCCAAACGCCGTCGCCACTCCGGCCCATATAGGGGCTTTTTTTTGTTTGACCGGGTCATGGGCGAATTGCAGAATCAAAGCCAGCGTCAGGGTGAACGACAGCAAAATCAGGGCGTGATGATCAGGGCGGGCGGCGAGAAAATAAAATCGTGTGATGGGCTGAAAGGCGAACAACACCAGCAAAATCACTTGGCCGCGCACGTCCAGCAGGTTGCGCGTGCCCCGGACCAAGGCCCACATGGCCATGATCGAAACCACCGGGCTGACGATCACACCAGAAATAAAAAGCGCCTTGTCAAAACCGATGAACGGCCAAAATGGTGCCGCCAAAATGATCAGCAAGACATCCAGCGGTCGGGTCCAGTGCAAGACCTCGCCATGGGGCCAGTTGGAACGTGGCGATATGCTTTCATACCAGTTTCCGCCTTGCCACCAATCTTGCACCCGCACCATACGCATGTAGGTGTCAGAACCGACGAACCATTCTCCCAGCCACGGCTGTGCATCATTGCCCACGTATACCGGAATGACGATGATCGCCAGTGCGACCAGGCCCGCGAGGCTCAATATAACGCGTCTCACGGTCGGCGAAGATGTTTGCAGTGGGATTTGATTCGTCATGTCCGGAGCATGGCTCAAAATGTACGGATCTTGAAGCTGTATTCAGATATAAACCGGAAATGCTCAAACAAAACCTGCAATAAGTCTAATTTTTTTACTGCGCCATAATGGGCCGCAATTTCCAACCAAAGGGGCACCGACTGTGAAGAAAGACTATTTGGAACTGACCCGCTTGATCGAACGCCTGCACCGTCGTTTCCTTGATGTGTTGCGTGCTGAGCTCGGTCGCATGGGGGTGAAGGAATTGAATGCCGTTCAGGCCTTGCTGTTGTCAAATATCGGTCAGGAAGATATCGCCATTCGTGACCTGGTGGAACGGGGCTATTATCAAGGATCCAACGTCTCCTATAACATCAAAAAACTGACTGATATGGGCTATTTGGAGCAAGAGCGCTCTCAGCACGACCGGCGCTCCGTCACCGTGCGTTTGACTCCAAAAGCCTTGGATGTTGTTGAGCGTGTGCAACAACTTGAAGCTGCTAACGCTGACGCAGTGGTGGCTTCGGGACTGAATACAAATGATTTGACGCAAGCGGCACAAACTCTCACCACAATCGAGAAAACATGGGCCGATTATATCCGTTACGGTGGCGCGTAAAAGTCACTATATTAGGCTTAAATAGTGCATAAACATCACATTAAGTGCCTCTAAAACCATCGACAAATATAAGACCTCTGCATCTAACATCTTGACGCTAGGCAATAGCGTAACAACATTTCACTATGAATTAAAATGTTGAAATCCGTCCGGTGCCATATTGGTGAAGGAGGGGAATACAGAGGTGTTGAACAGAGAGTACCTTAATTGAACTGTAATTTTGTCCTTGGACAAAGGGGCGAAAACCTTGATATTATTATTAAATCCGAAGCGGTGGTGACAATATGAAGCGATTACATTCAAGTGCTTTATCTATTGCCGGTGGGTGGAGGTCATAAATGAGCGACGCAGAACTCAGCAAAATTCTCTATGTCGAGGATGATCCCGATATTCAAATTGTGGCCAAAATGGCGCTTGAAGCCGTTGGTGGTTATGTCTTGCATGTGTGCAGTTCCGGACAAGAGGCCATTACTCACGGTGCAGATTTTGCCCCAGATCTTATTTTGCTTGATGTGATGATGCCGGATATGGATGGGCCGACGACTCTTAAAAACCTCCGCATGATCCCCAGTTTGATATCCACCCCGGCGGTATTTATGACCGCCAAGGTGATGCCGTCCGATGTCGAACGTTATAAGGAACTTGGGGCCGTTGATGTCATCGCAAAACCGTTCGATCCGATGACACTTGCCACCCGTATCCATGAAATTTGGAGCCAACACCATGGCGGGTGAAACCCTCACCATGGAACAAAAGCTCGCGCAATTGCGGGCTCAATATGCGATCAAGATTCATGAACGTCTCGATAACCTCGCGGGCGTTCTCGGCGATCTTGCTGAGTCTGAGGGAAATGTGCGGCGTGACCTTCTCGGCAAAGTTCGCGATACCACCCATAAATTGGCCGGATCGGGGGCGACCTTTGGTTTTCCGGATGTGACCACTGTTGCGCGCAAAATGGAGCAAATGTGCACTTCCGTTTTGGACGGTCAGGTGGAAGATGGTGAAAACGTTGACCAAGAACTGAGCAAAAGCTGCAATGATCTATGCACCGCAGCGGAAATTCAGGGTCTGCAAAGTCAAAAAACATCCAGCGATGTACCGCGCGCTTCGGTGCCGTATCTACATGGTAGTTCGCGTCTGAGTATTCTGATCATCATGGAATATGATGAAAGCACGGCCACACAGATCCATCTTGAGATGGAGCATTTTGGCTTTGTGGTCCGCATCATTGACCATCCTTCAAAGTTGATGGACGACATCAAAAACAACGGTCCTGTAAACGCGATCATTACCGGTCTTTTGTTTGATGGTGACGATGACATTGCGCTCAGCACCTTGGCCAAGTTTCGCGAGATCGAAGAAAACAAAGATACGCTTATTGTGGTGCATACGGTGCTCGACACCATGGTCTCACGGTTGGGCGCGGTGCGCGTGGGGGCAAAAGCCTATCTGGTAAAGCCGATTGATATGGCTGATTTGGTTGATGTATTGGACCGCATCACGTTGCGGCATGAAGAAGACCCATTCCGGGTTTTGGTCATCGATGATGACGAAAGTTTGGCCCGTCATACCGAGGTCGTATTACAAAGTGCGGGGATGAATACAGAGGTGGTCATCAATCCGATGGACCTGTTTACAACCTTGGATGATTTTTCGCCTGAATTGATCTTGCTGGATCTTTATATGCCGGGGTGTGATGGTCAAGAAATCGCCGCAATCATCCGCCAACGCCAGGAATATGCCGGTATACCCATCGTATTCTTGTCGGGGGAGTCTGATAAGGATAAGCAGTTGTTGGCGATGGAATTGGGCGGGGATGATTTTCTCACCAAACCGATCCGCGCCTCCCATCTGATTTCATCGGTGCGCATTCGTGCCTCTCGTTTTCGCGAATTGCGATCTTTTATGGTGCGCGACTCAATGACGGGGTTGTTCAACCACACCACCACCAAGCAAATGCTTGATAATGAGATCGCACGTGTTTTGCGCTCTCAAAGCAAAATGGCGTTGGCGACTTTGGACATCGACCACTTTAAAAACGTAAATGATTCCTATGGTCATGCCGTGGGTGACCGGGTCATCAAGGCCTTGGCGCGCCTGTTGCGGCAACGCCTGCGCAGCGCTGATGTCATTGGCCGAATGGGTGGAGAAGAGTTTGCCGCCATCTTGCCTGATACAGGGCTCGCCGAGGCTGAAACTGTTTTCAATCAAATCCGTCAGGCTTTTTCGGAAATTGTTTTCCATACCGATGGCAACGCGTTCAATGTCACGTTGAGCTGTGGCGTGGCCTCATTTTCGGATTACAACACGGCCACAGACCTGTCGGATGCCGCCGATAAAGCGCTCTACAAGGCCAAGAGCTGCGGTAGAAATCAAGTGGTTAGCCAAAATTAAACTACGCATATTCCCGCCTTATATCTTTCATTCTCATTTTGCCTCGATCATATATTGACAAGGTGATCTTTCTGCATATCATGCAAATGATAATCATTCGCAGATAGGTGGTGTGCAGACATGTGTTCAAAATGTGAGAAAAAAGGTGCTGAAGCAAAATATAAGGGGAGGTTCGCCTTGTCGCGTACAAAGCCCAAGCGTTTATGGGATATGAACCCGTCGTGGATGTGTTCGGTGATCGGCACCTGTTTAACGCTGGCGCAATTGCAAAGGCTCAAACGCCGCAACAAGATCGACTTTGCTCAAGGCCCGGTCACGGACTACGAACTCCATGCCTTTTTTGTGCAGTCTGCATCTAATAATGAAAAAATTGGACGTGCACTGCAGGCCCTTATCGAGCGTAAATATCACCTGATTTGGAAACAATTCGCCCGTGCAGCGTCGGTTCAAGAGCTGGAAGAAAAATGGCTCTCGGCTTTGTCTGAAGGCGATGTGGCAGGGGCCTATTGGGCGTTGTTGGCCCACCCTATGGTCACTCCCCAATTGGAAGATCAGGCCTTTGGCGAGGTCCACATGCTATCGCATATGGTCGGTTCAACCAATCGGGCCGATCTGAAGACGCTGCGTAAAAATGAGGTTGAAACTGATCACATGCGTGAAGATTTAGATCAGTCTCGCTGTGATGTGTGGTCGCGTGATCGCATCATTGCGAGATTGCGCACCGAACTCGAAGACGAACGTCGGGCGCACCGAAATGCCCTGTATGTCCTGCCGGTGGCTGGTTTCGGCGACCATGATGTTCAATCCAATAACCTGGAAGTCGCCGTTGAAGGGTTTCGTCAGGCTTTGGGGGAAGCCGATAAGTCCAACAGCCAATTGCAAGATGCCCTGGCGCGCAAAGCCAAGCGCATTGAGTTCCTTGAAAGTGAACGCGCGCGACTTAAAATTGATCTGATTTCCGTCGAAACCGAATCCCGTCTGCTTGAAAGTGCGATGCCATCCTTTGTCGGGCAAGCGTGCTCGAACGATGGGGGGACGTGTCCCGGTGAAGATGCTTGTCCCTATGACTTGTGTCGCAAACGCGTGTTGTATGTCGGGGGACGGGCCACCTTGGTGAGCCGCTACCGCGATGTTGTGGAAGGCTGGAATGGTGAATTTTTGCACCATGATGGTGGTCTTGAGCAGAGTTTCGAGAGGCTGGGCGGCATGTTGGATCGGGCCGATGTGGTGGTCTTTCCCGCCGATTGTGTCTCCCACGCGGCCGTGGAGCGCATTAAGACTCAGTGTGGCCAATCTGGTACGCGAATGATGGCCGTGCGCAGTTCTGGGTTGGGTTCGTTTATGCGCGGGTTACATGACTGTGCGGTCAAATCCGCCAATTGCGTGGCGGGCGGTGCGATTTATGACAGTACACCAAATTCCCTGAATTGAACGCGGCCATGACAGCGTTTATACGCTCTTAGGCTAAGATCGGAATCAAAGCTCGGGCGCTGTCCAGATTGTCGGCGGGCAGCACTTGGAAGTTTTCATCATTTACGGCGAGTGCGGCTGCGCGCTCGCCGTTTTTTATGCCGTGGCCGGTTACGACGTGAACGCCACCAACCAGACCGGCATTTTTACCCGCGAGTACGTCCAAGGACCGGTCGCCGACGATCCAAGATTTTGACAAATCAACGCCCATAAATTCGTTGGCTAAGCGCAACATTCCAGGATTGGGCTTGCGGGCCGGGTGAGCGTCGTGGGCATAGATGCCTTTGGCCTTGGGGTGGAACGGGCAGGCAAAGACGCCGTCCACGTGGGCCCCACCTTTTGCTAAGTCGTCAAGGATGCGTGCCTGAACGGCGATAAAATCGTCCCAGCCGAAATATCCGTAACCGACCCCGGCTTGGTTGGTGACCAAGATCACCGGGATGTTGCGATCATTTGCAGCCTTAACCGTGGCCGCGGCGTTGGGCGTCAGGCAGACATCTTCGGCTTTGTGCAGATAATGGGCTTCTTCGACCACCACCCCGTCGCGGTCCAAAAACAGCGCCGGACGTTTGTTCGTGGTGGCGTGCGGGCTGAGGGTTTGTGTCCACACCCCATTACTGAAGCCAGCACCATCAGGCAGCGTTGTCGCCAAGAGATAGCCGCTCATGTCTCTTCGCTTTCGTCCTCAAGAACGTCCTGGGCCGTGATTAACGATCCGGTTCTGAAACGTTCCGGTTGGATAGCTAATCGGGTGATGGCCTCAGACAGGGCGTTGGCGTCGATGTGGCGGTTGGTGCATAGGCCCAAAATGCGCAACCCTTGGGGCAGCTCCTGGCCCAGTCCGGTGATGATGGTTTTTAACACCGCGCCCGATGCACTGGCGCAAATGTCGGAGGCTTCGGTTTTTGCCGGTGTATCGATCAACAAGACGATCAGGCCACGGCCTTCGTCGGACATGTGACCGACCATTTCGCGCACCATGTTCAGCGGTGCGAATACAGCCGCCTCCCAACTTTTGCGCCAGGCTTCGTCTTCGATGTCTTCCAGGGTTCCGTGGGGCAGATTACCGGTGCAGTTGATGAAAATCTCGGCATCCGAACAGGCCATGGCGAGGGCTTCTGCATCGACCCCGGTGGCCGGATTGCCGGTGTGGGCTTCGGCCTCGACGCCATAATCGCTGCGAATGTCACTGGCAGCTTGTTCGATGGGCATAAATTTCTGGCCCACCAAATGCAATCCGCACCCGGTTTGTGCCAAGGCGCGTGCGGCCATCAAACCAATGCCGCCCGAGGCCCCGGTGATGAGCGCCATTTCACCGGAAAGGGGTCCTTGGGCGAGGGGGCCTGACATATGTCTTAACCTTTTTTTCTGGGGTAGCGTTTTGGCATCAAGACCGTTGGAGACAGCCCGGTGATATCATTTGTGTGCGGATAATCGAGGGTCGAATGCAGCCCCCGGCTTTCCTTGCGGGCCTGGGCGGCATGAATGATCAGCTCGGCACAGACCGCCAAATTGCGCAGCTCCAACAGATCGCCGGTGAGGCGCTTGTTGCCGTAATATTCGATAATTTCCGCCTGCAACATATCGATGCGGGTGCGTGCCCGGGCCAAGCGTTTGTCGGTGCGCACGATGCCCACGTAATCCCACATGAAGCGTCGCAATTCATCCCAGTTGTGTGAAATGACCACCTGTTCGTCGGACCCGGTGACCTTGCTTTCATCCCACGTGGGGGTTTCGGGGGGCAGGCTTTGGGTTTTGAGTTTGGTTTGGTCGAGACGGTCACGAATGTCGTTCGCGGCGGACGTGGAATAGACCAGACATTCTAACAATGAATTGCTGGCCATGCGGCTGGCACCGTGTAGCCCGGTGTAGGTCACCTCGCCAATGGCATAAAGTCCCGCAACATCTGTCTGGCCGCGCTTATCAATCATCACCCCACCACAGGTGTAGTGCGCCGCCGGGACCACCGGCAGGGGCTCCTTGCTCATGTCGAAGCCAAATTTCTTGGTGTTGGCAAAGATCATCGGGAAGTGTTTTTGGATGAACGCTTCGCCCTTGTGGCTGATGTCCAGGTACATGCATTCTTGGCCCAAGCGCTTCATCTCAAAATCGATGGCGCGGGCCACGATGTCGCGCGGGGCCAACTCGCCGCGTTCATCAAAATCATCCATAAAACGAGAGCCATCGGCGCGTTTGAGCAAGCCGCCTTCGCCGCGCACCGCTTCGGACACCAAGAATGATTTGGCCTGAGGGTGATACAGGCAGGTGGGGTGGAACTGGGTGAATTCCATGTTGGCCACCCGGCACCCGGCGCGCCATGCCATGGCGATGCCGTCACCGGTGCAGATGTCGGGGTTGGAGGTATAGAGATAGACCTTGCTGACCCCGCCGGTCGCCAGCACCACAAAGGGGGCTGAAAAAGCCCGCACTTCGCCGGTTTTTGTGTTTAGGGCGTGCAAGCCGGTGACGCGTTTGGAGCGTCCATGGACATCGCGATCACACCACAAATCGACCGCGTTGTGATGCTCAAAAATGGTCACGTTGGCGGCTTCACGCACCCGCTCTTCCATGGTGGTTTCGACCGCTTTGCCGGTGGCGTCGGCGACATGCACCACGCGGCGGTGGCTGTGACCGCCTTCGCGGGTCAGATGATATTCAAGATCACCATTGCCATCTTTTTGCGTGGTAAACTCGACCCCATAAGCGGCAAGCTTATCAATCGCTTCGCGGCCATGTTCGACGATAAAGCGCACCACGTCTTCGTCACACAAGCCGGCACCGGCATCCAAGGTATCGTTGACGTGAGATTGCACGCTGTCGTGCTCATCCAGCACCGCGGCGATGCCGCCTTGGGCATAGTAGGTGTTGCTTTCGTGCAGCTCTGACTTGGTGATCACGCCAACCCGTGCAAAGTCGGCCAGCTCCAGGGCTAAATTCAGGCCCGAAGCACCACTGCCGACAATCAGCACGTCAAATTGATATTGAGAACTCACCGTTTACCCCACATACCCCTACGTGTTTATGAAAAAGGGTTATAAGCCTTTATGTCCCGGCGTGCCAGTCCAGGCCGATATCCGTTGCGGGTGCAGATTGGGTGATGCGCCCGACGCTAATGCTGTCGACCCCGGTTTGCGCGATGGCGCGCACGGTTTCTAAGGTGACGCCGCCGGACGCTTCTGATCGTGCCTGACCGTCAATCAAAGCCACTGCGTCGCGCAATTGATCGTTGCTCATGTTGTCGAGCAAGATTGCATCTATGCCGATATTTAAGGCTTCGCGGACCTGATCGAGGGTATCGCATTCCACTTCGATGGGGCTCAGTCCGGCGTCTTTGGCCCCTTGGATGGCGGCGGTGATGGAGCCCGCAACTGCGATGTGGTTGTCTTTGATCAACACCGCATCATCAAGGCGCATGCGATGGTTGGTCACTCCGCCCATGCGTGCGGCGTATTTGGCCAATTCGCGATAGCCCGGCAAAGTCTTGCGGGTGTCTAAGATCACCGCGTTGGTGCCTTTTATGGCGTCAACGTAAGCTTTACCCAGGGTGGCGATGCCGCTGAGGTGTTGCAGCAAATTGAGGGCGGTGCGTTCCGCCGTCAGCAGGGCGCGACCGGGGCCCGATACACGGGCCAAAACATCACCGGCTTTGATGTGATCGCCGTCTTGGACTTGGGCCTGCCAATCGATGCTGGCGTCAACGGTCCTAAATACCTCTTGAGCGATATCCAGGCCAGCCACCACCATCTCGTGGCGCGCCGCCATGACGCCTTCAAAGCGCATGTCTTGGGGGATGGTCGCCGCCGAGGTGATGTCGCCGCCGGTGCCCAAATCTTCGGCCAAAGCATCACGGATCAGGCGTTCGATCACATCGCGGCTGACGCCGTTGAGGACAAGCTTTGATGACATGATTTATGCCGCGTCTTGGGTTGGTTTGGCGGCCGGAGCCAGTTCCAACATGCGTTCCAACGGTTTGAGGGCACGCAGCCGTAAGTCTTCGGTCATGGTGATGGCGGGGGCCTCGTTGACCATGGCGAGATACAATTTTTCCATCGTATTCAGCGCCATATACGGACAGCTTGCACAGTTGCAGCCACCGTCGGCACCGGGGGCGGCAAGAAATGTTTTGTTGGGGCTGTCTTTTTGCATCTGGTGGATGATGTGCAATTCGGTCGCGACAATGAATTCATTGGCCGGATTTGTGTGCACAAAGTTGAGGATCTGGCTGGTCGAGCCAACGTGATCCGAAACCTCGAGAATGCTTTCAGGGCATTCGGGGTGGGCGGCCACCAAAGCACCGGGGTGCTGGCTTTTTAAACGGGTGATTTCGCGCGCCGAAAACTGTTCGTGAACGATGCAGGTGCCCGGCCACAAAACCATGTCCCGCCCGGTTTTACGCTGCAGATAGGCGCCCAAGTGGCGATCTGGCGCGAACAAGATCGGTTGATCCTTGGGCAGGTTGTTGATGATGTATTCGGCACTTGATGAGGTCACAATCACATCGGACAGGGCTTTGACCTCGGCCGAGCAATTGATGTAAGTCAGCGAAATGTGATCTGGGTGTGCGTCGCGCCAGGCCTTAAAGGCTTCGGCCTGACAGCTGTCTTCCAGTGAACACCCGGCTTCGGCATCAGGAATAACAACGATTTTGTCCGGGCTCAAGATCTTGGCCACTTCGGCCATGAAGCGCACCCCGGAAAAGACGATCATATCGGCATCAGTGGCGGCGGCTTTGCGCGACAGATCCAAACTGTCGCCGACAAAATCGGCCAAGTCCTGAATTTCGCCTTCTTGATAATAATGGGCCAAGATTACCGCATTTTTTTCGCGGCGCAGGCGTTTGATCTCCGCTTCGATGTCGAGGTGCGGATCAATGGTGGCCAAGGTCGGTGCATTGGCATTTGGCAGGATGATTGTATTGCTCATGGTTCCGGTCGGGTACGTCGCGTTATCTTGTTTGGGGAATCGCGCAAACTGCATCTTAGCGCCCTTGATATGGTCGGAAAAGGGGGGAACGCAAGGCAATGGAACATTTTGAAACAGAAGACGGGGATCCGAAGATCCCCGTTTCTCTGGCTTAGCACCCCTGCTTGCCCCTAGGGGTCGTGATTTTGGGCCTAAATTCTATATATGGTCACTCTTGCTCGTGGTGGCAGCACGTCTTTGGGTTTCGTTTGTCTGCGTGAATCCGAACGTTTGACCGTTGCTGATCAAGCCAGTTACGCAAGGGTAGTGATGCCCCAGCCATAAAGTGCACACCATGATTTTACGTGTATTGCCGTTGGCCATGCCGTCAACCATCATTTGGCCAACCAGATCAAGTGGATTGGGCCGCAATTCAGGTGCATTGGCCGGGGTGAGGCGCTCGGTCATGCGCATGAGATAGTCGTCCATTGCTGCCAGGCCTTGGGCTTCGAAGTCATCCAAGGCCATTTGCGTGATCCTAATCGGCATCTTGGTGCTGGCCACGGTCAGCATAAAGTTTCTGTTGGGCGTGGTGGTTGAACGCTGAACAGTGGACATGTAAAGGCTCCGGCTGACGGCAAAAATATCTGGTGCTAAGAATCGCGTCAGTTGGGGGGAATCTCAACGGTGCGAAAGGGTTAACTCTGCAGTCTTTGGTATTAGCTCGCATACGAAAGGTTTGGTTTTTACACGCCATAATTGTTTTGTTGTGATGGTGCACGCTTATGGGCCATAGTTTTGCATGCTGGTGGCGATGGTGGTGAGCAAGACGTATCCCTTGCCGTTGGCGTCTGTTTTTTGCTTCATGCTCACCGTCAACTCGATGCCATCTCCCCCCCACCAGCGATAGGTGCACCGTGGGCTGTCGCCCAACTGGTTGCGCTCACACGCGGTTTCCAGGGGGCGACCATAGGTCCGGCCATATTTGCGCATTAAATCTTGCTCACTGAGCTTGGTGAAGGCTTCATCTGTGCGCAGACGATAGATGCGTTCAGGAATACTCATCAACAGCTCGCCGTTTGTTTGGGTGTATTTTTTTTCAGTGTGAAGCCATGCCACTAACATGCCACGTGACGTGTTCAGGGTGATGACGCGATTGCCGCTGCTATCATGCGTGCGTTTAGCCGTGGGGTGCAGACGCAGCATCATGTCTGGCGTCATGCCAAGTTGCACGCCGTCTAAATTAAAATTGGCGTTGACGTAACGATCATTTTGCGGCGCCACACTCATTGTGTTGCGGCTTTGAAAGGTAAAAAATTGTAAAGGGGAGCCGAAAATGTACCAATAACTCCCAAGGATGGAAAATAAGATCAGTGTAAATATTGGTAGTAAAATCTGCGAACGGCGGTCAACCATAATGGTGTCCACTTCAGATTGATGGGCTGTGTTACTGACTTGTTCAAGCCTCAAGGTCCGCGCATTGTTGCGGTTTTGTGCGGCGATGACACGGCGGCTGTCCATGATGACCTCGGGGGAAAGTCTTTGTTCTAAATGGGATGATGAAAAACACCATCTGATTTTGAATATCTTAACGTGTTAATTGTCTGTTATCTAAAGGTTAATTTGCAATCAATGTATCTTCAATCTAAGGCTATTTTAGATAAAATTTTATCGATACCGGCCAATGTAAATGCAGCTGGTATTAGTTTTTGTTTGTGATTTTCGTGTTTAGGCGTGCACGGCGGATGCGGCTTTCCATGCGTGTATCGGTGGCGACCAAAGTGATCATCAGGCGCGGTGTGGTCGCATTGGGGTTTTGTCGGCTGTTCATATCCAGGCGCAATTTACCCGGCATCCACCAACTAAAGCGGCAATCGCGAAGACCGTCAGAGAGCCTGCGTGTGCATGATGATACGGAGGGAGCACCATAACGTTTGGCGATTGATGAGATGTAATCGTCTTCGCTCATGTCGGTGATGATCTGGTTTTGGCGGGCTTTGTAGGCGATGTGGTAGGGGCCATCTTCAGCGTACCAAACCGTGTATCGTGCGTCTTTTTCAGCGAACGCTAAGGTGATAACACCACTGGAAGAAATTCCTGTTTGTGCATTGGGGTGACGTTCACGCAAAACATCCAAGGTGGTGCCCAGCTTAACGTTGCCCAGGGCATATCCGGGTTGCTCGTTGGTTCTAATTGTGGAAAACAATGAACCCAGATTGAATTTCAAGCCCGGCACCATCTGAATGGCGACAAAGCTACCCAACACCAGAAATGAAAAGGCGCACATGACCAACAGTACTTTGATGTCATTTTGACGCGGTTCTTTTTTCGGCTTTGGCTGGTGATACAGCAGGTTGTCACCGAAATCGTAATCCTGCATTTCGTATTTTTTGGGCTTTGGGTCATTGCGGGTCATAACACTGGTCCTGCAGAGTAAGCGGGGGGCGAATCGGTTATACTCTTAAGAGTAGTGTTTTGGTCTGGTGTTGACTGTGTCGAACGTCACATCTGGGTGGCATGAAGCAATCCGCGCACCGAATTGCCCAACCAAATGCGCTCAGCCTTTTTTAAATCGGCAGGGGTGAGTACGGCTTCGCAAGCGCGCCCCGTTTCAATCAATTCACGGCGTAAGGTGCCGTCGAGAAGCCCACACGACAATGCCGGGGTCAGCAATTGGCCGTCGCGCTCAAGAAATACATTGGTGATTGAGCCTTCGCTCAACTCGCCGCGTTGATTGACAAACAACACCTCATCACAGCCGGTGAGGCTGTGTTGGTGGGTGCGTTCGTCATCATAAAAAGCCCGGTTTGTGGTCTTGTGATAGAGAAACGGATTGTCAGTATTTATGGTTTGATCGGAGATGACGAAGCGCCATGGGGCTGCGTCGCCTACAGGGGCATGAGGTGTGGCAACGATTTCAAGTGCGCCGTCCTGGTCCATCAATAGACGAATGCGCATGCTGTCTTCATCATGCCCTTCAACGCTGTGCAGCAGGGCTTGTTTCACTGTATCCAGATCACATGGGTAGCAAAAATAAGCGGCACTGAAGGCGAGGCGCTGCAGATGCCGATCCAATAAGGTGAATCCCCGGTCACGCTGCCACAACAAGGTTTCCAGCAATTGGAAGGGGGGACGCGGTTTGGTGAGAAAGTCGGCCTTCAAATGGCATTCATCCCATTCTGCACCAGCGTCTGAATCATAAACGATGCCGCTGCCGATGCCCATTTCACCTTTGTTGTCGCGCAGAGTGATGGTGCGAATGGCAACGTTGAAACGTATGTTTCCGTTAGGGGCGGCGTATCCCACCGCACCGGTATAGACCCCGCGGGGTTCTTTTTCGAGTGAACGAATGATCTCCATCGCCTTGACCTTGGGCGCACCGGTGATGGAGCCACACGGGAACAGGGCCTGCACCATATCGCAAAAACCGGTTCCGGGCCGCAGTTTGGCTTCGATTCCGGAGGTTAATTGGTGCAGCGTGGGGTACGTTTCGACGGTGAACAGATCGGTGACGTTGACCGATCCAACCAAGGCGATGCGGCCCAGATCGTTGCGCAGTAAATCAACGATCATGAGGTTTTCAGCCTTAGATTTTTCATCGTGGCAAAGCCAGTGTGATTGGCGTTCATCATCAGCCGGATTGGCGGCGCGTGCTGCGGTGCCTTTCATCGGGCGGGTGTGTGCGACACCGTTTTGTGTTGCGACAAACAGTTCCGGCGACAACGACAAAATATGGCGGGTGCCATCCGCAATCAGGGCACCGTAGCGGGCGCGTTGTTTGCGTCGAAGGTGGGCGTATAGCGACAGCGCGCTGCCGGAAAAATCGAAGTGCTGCTTGAAGGTGTGATTGATTTGGTAACCGTCACCCGCGCGAATGTGCTCGCGAATTTTCTCGACCTGGGTGATGTAGGTTTCGCGGTCCAAGGTGGGGCGCATTTCCCCGACGTCGTGCGGCTGTTCGGCCCAGGCGTCAAATAAGCTGTCATCAACCGGGCTGGGGGCCGAAAATACGCCCATCCAAATCAGTGGTCCGCTGTGCTTGGGGGGCAGCAGGGTGGCGAGTTTGGGTTCCAAAAGGTAGCCCAATTCATAAGCCATGTAGCCGGCAACGTGGTGACCATCGGACAGTGCCTCCTCAATTTGGCGCAGCACATGGGGAACGTCTTTGGCATCCGTACAGCTCAAAATTTTGTGCGGTGTCGAAAAAAGCTGAGCCCCACCCGGTGAGCGGGCGTCATCAATCAATACGAAGGGCGCTTGAGTTTGCATCTATTGGATTTAGCGTCGCTGGGAGCAAAAGGAAAGCATCAAGCCTTCGCGATCTTGCTCTTTTGTTCGATTTTGTCGACGGGCAGCGTATACATACCTTCATACTTGATCGTGGGTTTAAGGTTTTTCACGGGATATGTCCCTTGCACCGGTACACCGCTAGGCGGTTTTAGTGCAGTCGCGTCCGTTGTCTTTGGCGGCGTAAAGCGCGCGATCCGCACGGGCAACAACGCTTTCCTCATCATCATTTTTGCGCACTTGTGAAATGCCGACGCTGAGCGTTATCTTTTTGTCTGGTGTATCGGGGAAGAATTTTGCGTCGCGAAAGGCCTCGCGGATGGAATCGCCCAAGCGTTGGGCATCTGGGGCATTACATTCTGTGGCCAGGATGACAAATTCTTCGCCCCCCCAACGGCACAAAAGGTCGCTGTCGCGGCTTTGGTCACGAATGACTTTTGCGGCGTGTCGGATGGCTTTATCCCCCGCCAAATGTCCCAGCTGATCATTGATCAATTTAAAGTTGTCGATGTCCATCATCAACAGCGAAAATGGCCGTTCATCACGGCGAAAGCGTTTGATTGCCTGTGTCAGTGACAGATCGAAGTGTTGGCGATTGCTCAAACCGGTTAATTTGTCGGTGATGGCCATCTGTTCCAGACGCCCCTGGAAAATATTGATGGTGTAAATGATCAGCAAGATGGTGAGGGCAATCACCGCAGGCCCAATCAGCATATTGCGGATGAATCCACGTTTCATATCAGCTAGCGCTTGGGATTCCGGCAGCTCAATAAACAAATGCCATTTTAATTCTGGGATGTAGCGGGTTGTGAGCAGGACCTTCCCATCCACCCCGTCATAGGCGTATGAACCTCGGCCATTGGCCAACACCTTGTCGGCGATATCACGCATTCCAAGAACATCGTACAGAGTTGTCTTGCCGGCAATCTCTGGATCGGCGTGGACCTGAATGAGGCCAGCCTGATCGACAAAATAGACGTTGCGGCGAAACTCCTCTTGATAGGTCTTAACCAGCTTTGAAACGGAACCAAGGCCTAGGCCAACGCCGGTAACGCCTAAAAATTCACCGTCGTTGTCGATAACACGATAATTGATGAAAATGGTGATGTTGCGTTCTTGTTGATGGTTAAAATCGACATTGACCACATAGGGGTCTTTCATGTCGCGAGCTTCGAAAAACCAGCGGTCTTCGAGGTTGGTTTCACTCAAAATCCGAGAGCTGTCTTCGTAGTGGTAGTAGCGCAGTGTTTTAGATGAAATGAAAAAGGATGTGAACGCATCGTAGCGTGAGCGAATTTTATCGAGGTAGCGCACCATACGCTCAGGCTTAAGCTCACCATCATGAACCCATTCATGCACAAAAGTATCGTTGGCCATCAGCGATGAGATGAAAATGGGGCGTAACAAATCGGCCTGGATGGCGGAATAGACGTTGTTGCTCGACAACGGCAATTCATTTTCCAAGATGGTGGTGCGCAATGCCCCCTTGGAAACCTGATAGTTCAAGATGTTGGTTGCTGCAAAGCCCGCGATCAAGATTACGGTGATGATGGCAATCAATTTAGTGCGCAAAGAAACAATGCTCATCGTCAGTACTTCATCGACATAAAGAGCATTGGGAAGGTCCAGCCACTAAGGTTATTTTGACGCGGTTATTTTGTTGCGCGAGCATATGTCCATGTGGCCTCGTTGTCACGCTTCCTATCGGGAAAAGGTGTGGTAGTTTTGCGTGAACCGAATCAAGAGGGTCTGATGACCGATACACTCTCAATGCACGAAATTGAATTGCGCCTGGGTCAGATCAAGTTGCTGTCGCTGGATGTCGACGGTGTGATGACCGATGGTGGGCTTTATTACACCGATGAGGGCAAGCAGTTTCGCAAATTTAACGTCAAGGATGGCTTGGGGATTAAGCGGGCGATCACGGCCGGGGTGCGGATCTGCATCATCTCCGCTAGCAAAGCGACTTCGACCCTCACACGGGCCGAACATTTGGGTATTCAGCATGTGCGTATCGGCGCGCGCGATAAACTGGCCGACTTGCGTGAAATCGCGTCTGAGTTGCAGGTCGAGCTACATGAAGTGGCGCATATGGGGGATGATCTCACCGATCTTGAGCTGATGCAGGGTGTCGGCCTGGCCTTGAGTGTTGCCGATGCGGTGCCGGAAGTCCTTGATGCGGCGCACTATGTCACCAACAAGGCGGGCGGCAAGGGTGCCGTGCGCGAAATTTGCGATTTGATGGTGAAGAACCGCAACATATCCTAAACCGGGGCTTGAGCCGCCCGACTTTCGTGAGCATCTATAGGGGGAAGGGACTTAAGTGCCATGAACCTAAGAAACCTCGTGCAGTCGGCTTTGATGCTGTCGGCCATGACGGCGTTGCTGGCGCTGATAGGGTATGTGCTGGCTGGGCGTGACGGCTTGCTGATCACCGCGATGTTTGCGGTATCCTTTCTCACCTTTGGGCGGAGCGCGTCTAGAACCTGGATGCTTAAAGCCATTGGTGCGGTTAAGTTGCGCCCCAATCAAGCCCCGGTGATCCATGCTATTTTGGCCGAACTTTGTCGCCGTGTGGGTTTGGTGCGGGTGCCCGATATTCATTTGATGGATTCCGAAACGATGTTTGGCTTTTCGGCCGGCAACTCAGAAAACGATGCGGCCATCGTTTTGACGGCACCGTTGGTTCAGGGCATGAGCGCGCGCGAAATTACCGGTGTTTTGGCGCATGAAATCAGCCACATCGTGTCGGGGGATTTGGTGGTGATGGGCATGGCGGATGTGATCACGCGCATGACCCGGACCCTCTCTTTATTGGGGCTGTTCTTAATCATGCTGAACATTCCCCTGGCGGCTGCCGGTGGGGAACATTTGCCGTGGGCGGCACTGGCCTTGCTGGTGATTGCGCCATTTTCAAGTTTCTTGATGCAGATGGCCTTGTCGCGCAGCCGTGAGTTTGAGGCCGATCATAGGGCCGTCGATATTTGTGGCGATCCGTCCGCGTTGGCCCAAGCGCTGGAGAAGCTGGAAGTGCAACAGCGCGGTTTGTTGCGTCATGTTTATTTACCCCACCAACCGGGCACCGAACCCTCATTGCTACGTTCGCACCCGATCACCAAGGAGCGCGTGCGACGCATCCTTTCCCAATCACCAGCCATGTCCCCGTTACCAGCAGAACTGATCAGCGCGCACCACGGTTTCCCGTCCGACTGGTCCGGTACGCTGGGGGTGCCGGTCAAATGGTTGTTGAGATGGTGGCGCTAAGTGCCATTTTTCAGTGAAAGGTTGCGCAAGGTTTGTTCGACCGTATCTTTGTATTTTTTGAAATAATATTCTTTTGTACCGGTATAGATGGCGATATGAAGCTTTTCTTCAATCACCGTAGCGATGGCAAACCCTTCCTTGTCGAGTCCACTATTTGTTAGAAACGTAAAGTCAAACCGAACCCCATCATTATCGACAAATCGATCGGGTTGAATATTGTTAATCGTGAATTTCTGATAACCGCTACGGTTAAAGGTCTCCTTGACCAATTCGGCAATTTCAATCGACCCCATATCTTTGTGAAATTTTGAGGCTTCGCCTTCGGTCGATGCCTTCAATTGGCTGGCCAGCCAGTGTTTGGGGGACAGGGGAGATCCATCCTCAATACCGGACAAGAAGGTTATTTTTTCCAACTGAGGCCCATCGACTGTCCAGATTTCTACATTGTTGGTTTGAACGCGGCTCCAATCGATTATGGGTGTTGCTTTGAAAGCATTTGCGACCACAATGGGTTTTCCTGCCGGGGCTAAGGTATAGGCTTTGCAGCCACCCATGGTTAGAGCCACGCAGAGGATGGCGGTAGCAGTGATTATCTTCATCAAAGTTTCCTCTCGATCATAAATTGGATCATTTTTCGGTCAGCCGCATGTGGCGCTAATTCCAGATAGGTTGAAAAGGCCATGCGTGCGGCATCTTTTTTCCCGGCGCGTTTCAGCGTCAACCCATGTGACTTGTAAAGTTCGGCAGGTACATTGCCTTCCGCGAGCGCTTTGCGATAGGCACTAAGTGCCTTATCTACATCGCCTTCGTCATTGCGAAGCCTATATAGCTCCCCACGGTAGAAGTGGATTTCTCCCGGTAAATGGCCGTCTTCAAGAAGCATATCAAATAAGGCCAACGTTGAGGAATGTTGGCGCTTCGCCAGCTCATCTCGCATGAAACCGCCCCGTAAGGCCGCTATGGCGGCTTGATAGGTGGTTTCCCCGGTGCGCAGTTCATTGGCGTTTTCAACCGTCGAAGACAAATCGTTCAGGGCTTTATTGCGTTCGTCGCTGGGGGGATGAGTGGAGAGAAATGCATTGCGTTGGGGGTTGTCTGGGATGGCGTCACGTTCACGGATAACGCGCGCCCAGATGTTGGCAGCCTCAATGGGGTCGTAACCAGCACGAACCATCAATGCTAATCCATAACCATCCGCTTCGCGTTCGTTATCGCGACTGAACGATTTCATACTGCCAATGGTGGCGAGCATGGCCATATCTCCGACCGCACCAACGCCAGCCGCCATACTGGCCAATTGGATAAAGGCCAGTGCATTGGTTTTGGCGATGGTGTCCTTTAGACGTTGTGAAGAATGACGCCGCAGGTAATGAGCTATTTCGTGTCCGATCAAAGCAGACAGTTGGGCTTCATTTTTGGTGCGCAGCAAAAAGCCTGTGTGGAGCAACATGGTCCCATTAGGGGCCATGGAAGCGTTGAAATTAGGTACGCGCATGATGTAAACGCGGAAGTCTTTGCAATACTCTCTTGCGATTTTGCAGACTATTTTTTGCACGTAATCATTCAGCTGGGGATCGTTCACACGATTGCCTGATGTTGCTAAACCGGTTTCGGCACGGTCCATCATCATCCACAAGCCCGCTTCATCACTTTTCAGTTCTGGTCGTTCACCTGGGCGCAGGTCAGCAATGGCGTAGGAGGGAATCTTTTTGTCAAGATTTTCGACCTGCTTTCCAGGTGTTGCACCGCGTTCAAAAGCCGAACGGTAGGTTTCCTTTGAGCTGGTTGTTTGACACGCAGTCAGGACAAGTCCCAGGCATAAAAGGCTTAGCGTTTTCCATGGATATTTCATCTCGTTCAGCCTGGAAAACCAGTGAGAAGCTTATCGGCTGTTTCTCGTGCCCCATCGATTGTGCGCAGTTCACCTTGTTGTCGTACAATGCTGTTGTGCCATACCACATCGCCGGTATTAAGATCGACCAGTGAGGCAAAACCCCTTTGTACGCCGCCTTGCAGCCCGACGCCAAAAAGGCCTGCAACGAGGATGGCGGCAACGCGTTCCCCACTGGCGTAGGAATCACGGATATGCACAAAAAGGGCATAGTCTGATTGATAGTGATCTTTGAGGAATCGTGCAGATGGGCCAAGGGTCCATTTACCATTGGTCTTGGTTGGCAGGGCAAGCCTTGAGCCCGGACCAAATACAAGCAGCGAATTCCCAACGACCTCATGCAACTTGATCAACTTAATTTGGGTTGGCGGCTGATCAAGGCCCTTGTTGCTGACGCGGACCTCGGCATTGGTTTGGGCCAATCTGTCACGCAATGAGTTGAAAAAGTGTTTTTCAGCATTGGCAGTCCATTCTGCATTGGGAACGGCCATGCCACCCGCAGTCAAATTCGACAACTCAATATCGGTTGGCATCAAGACGACACGACGGTCGTCGTTTTGCCATTCGAATTCAAGGTTGCGCGCAGTCATGCAGCCGCTCACAAGAAGTGCAACCACAGCCACTGCGGTCAATCTCAATACACTAAACATTAAGTAGTCCCCCCCGAAAAATATGTTCGGGGAGGTTACAATCTTATGGTTGTGTTGGGAAGCTGTTGATTTTTGATTTATGTTTCGCCGTGTTGTTTGGCGAACATGGCGGTGGCGGTGTCCATGGAATCGAGATGGTTGAGGAACCAATCGGGCACGGTTTCCTGAACATAGGTACGCACCACGGTAATTTCGCCGGCGTCCAATTTATCTTGAAATTCTTGCATTTCGGTCAGCACGCGAGTGTGTTCACCTTTGTGCACATCGATGGCGAAAAAGCCGATGCGATCCATGAGCTCATTTTCGCGTTCCAGGTGTTCTTTTGTGTGCGTGTGCAGTTTGACGAACAGGTCAGGAAGCTCGTCATCATTGCAGGTTTGCAAGGCGTTCATTAGGGTCACGGCTTCTTCATGATCGCCGTCTTGAAATCCAATGCCGCGTTTCAGTTCGTCAGTCCATTTAATCAATGTCATTTGGGGGTCTACTCTCAATTTTTTATAACTTTGGCCCACTAGAATGTGCACATTATGGTGGTGCGGTCAGGGCTGCGCCTTGACCATGGTCAGGTCATAATGGGCAATTAAGAGTTTTTTTTAGGCTTCGCCGGTCCAGCGTTTAACCCGCTCATGTTCGATGCCAAAAAGGTCGAGCGCCCGCCCGACGGTGTGGCGGACCATATCGTCGATGCTCTTGGGTTTGGCGTAAAATGCAGGCATGGGGGGCATGATGTGACAGCCGAGATCGGCGGCGCTGCTCATCAGGCTCAAATGACCTTTGTGCAGCGGCGTTTCGCGCACCATCAAAACCACCGGGCGGTGTTCTTTAAGGCACACGTCGGCGGCCCGTATCATCAAGTTGTGGGAGAACGACCCAGCAATGCCCGAAAGCGTTTTGATCGAGCACGGTGCGATGATCATGCCGAGCGCCTTGAACGACCCACTTGCCACTGCGGCACCGACATCTTTGTTGGGGTAGGTCTGAGTGGCCAAAGCCTTGACGTCATCAAGGCTCAAATCGGTTTCTAAGTGCAGCGCACGCACACCGGTTTCGGTGATGATCAGGTGTGCAGGCACCCCCAAATCACGGCATGCTCGTAAGGTTTCGACACCCAGCGCGGCACCCGATGCGCCGGTGATGCCGACGATCAAGGGGGGATGGTTTGTTTCAGTGTTCATGGCGCGGATCATGGCTCTTTCGTCTGTGTGTGTCCAGTGGCGGCGAAGGCTTGCAAATGCTTCATCATGCATTTGATATGAGAACCGGGCCAAGAGCATTGGGGGGGGGCCGGTCATGTACGATTCGGGCCGTTTATGTGAGTTTTGCGGTATGCGCGCCAGACCACCCAGCATTTCATCGCAAAGAAACCGCATATGGTGTGGTATAGCCTAGTGCATGCGTTATCGCTCAATCGGGGAGCGTTTTAAGAAGATGAACAAGGGTATCAAGTCCGCCATGATCAATGTGTTTGTTGCCGCCGGGGTGTTTTACGTGGCGGTCGTCGTGTTCATGTACGTGTTCCAACGCAACGTATTGTATTACCCCCATGCGCCCAAGCCGACGCGGGTCGATAGCCGGGTTGCGGACATGGTTGAAGTCACCTTCACAACACAAGACGGTTTGGATCTGTTTGCCTGGTATGGAGCCGCGACAGACCCTGGTAAACCAACCATTGTTCTGTTTCATGGCAATGCCGGAACCTTGGGTGGGCGGGCCTTTAAGGCGCGGGTGTTCCTCGATCAGGGCTATGGTGTGATGCTGGCCGAATACCGGGGCTATAGTGGCAATCCCGGATCACCCACGGAACAAGGGCTTTATAGCGATGGACGTGCTGCTCTGGCCTATCTGCGCGACCAGGGCTTAAGTCATAAGAACATTGTTTTGTACGGAGAATCCCTCGGTACCGGGGTCGCTACGGCCCTGGCGGCAGAAGCTGAACGCGGATCTGAGGGCGTGGCCGCGGTGCTGTTGGAGGCTCCTTTTACCTCCACCGTCGATGCCGGTTCCGCGCACTATCCGTTTTTGCCGGTGCGTTTTTTGATGAAGGACCGGTTTGACTCTTTGTCGCGCATTGGCAACATCAAGGCACCATTGTTCATTGTCCATGGGGAAGACGATTGGACCGTACCCACCACATTGGGACGCAAATTGTTCAAGGCCGCAAACGAACCCAAAGAAGCGCTGTGGATTGAAGGGGCAGGCCACAACAATGTGTTCGATTATGGCGCAGGCCCCGCAATGCTCGATTTTCTCGCGCGACATGTGCCACCGGTTCCTTGATACGACTTTAAGTATGCGAATTGCCCTATATGTCGTGTCTGGCATTTCGACTGGCACAACTCCCTGATTTGTTAGTATAA
>JAESUA010000083.1 GCA_016763255.1 Magnetovibrio sp.
CACTTTCGGCCAGCGCCCCGCAGTTCAACGCGACAAAAGGTTTTTGGCCGCGTTGACCAAAGTCATGCAGACAGCGCGCCACCACCTCTTTGCCGGTGCCGGTTTCACCCACCAACAATATGTCGACATCGGTATCAGCCAGATTCAAGACAAGTTGGCGCAGTTTTTCCATGGGCGGCGTTTTACCAATGATCTGGCGCTCCAACTCCCCGCCTGCATCCAATTGGCGACGCAGGTTGCGGTTTTCCATCACCAACGCGCGTTTGTCCAAGGCCCGTCGTGCGATGCTTACCAACTGTTCTGGGTCGGCCGTTTTTTCCATGAAATCATAAGCCCCGTCGCGCATGGCCTGCACAGCTACAGGGATATCACCGTGGGCGGTGATGATCACCACAGGCAAGCTTTCGTCGATGTTCATGACGCGCGAAAGAAGCTCCAGCCCATCAACGCGCGGCATTTTTAAATCTGTGACAATGATGCCCGGCCAACTGGGTGTGATTAAATCCAAGGCCTCTTGGACACCGGAAAAAGCCGTGACCTCGAAACCTTCGAGCTCCAATGTTTGGGCAATCGACAGACGGACCTCGTCTTCATCGTCGATCAATATAATGCGCATGGTTTCTTTCATGCCTGAATTCCTTACGATCATGAGGCAGGCTTGAGGCGCAGCCAAAATGTGGTGCCTTCGCCGATTTTGCTTTCGGCACGAATTGTGCCGCCAAAATCTTTAACAATGTTGTACGAAACCGAAAGCCCTAAGCCAAGTCCCTCGCCGACATCCTTGGTGGTGAAAAAAGGATCGAAGACTTTGCCCAGAACCTCTTCATCCATGCCCATGCCGGTATCACGCAAACGCAATTCGACCCATTCATCGACCAAACGTGTGGATATGATCAAGCGCCGCACCGCCCCCCCATCCATGGCATCGATGGCGTTGTTGATTAGGTTAAGCACCACCTGTTCCAGGCGCACCTGTCCCGCCAGCACATAACGACATGAGGCGTCGATTTGCACAGTGACTTCAATTGCGCCATCGCGCACGCGACGATCCAAAAGCGTCAAGACGTCATCGAACACCACCATTACATCCGTGCGCCGCAAATCGCGCTGGGGCTTGCGGGCCAATTGGCGTAACCCACCGATGATGCGGTTGGTCTTTTCCACAAGTTCGCTGATCTTTATGAGGTTTTTTTTGGCATCGAGTGTGCGGTCCTTGTCGATCAAAACACCGGCGTTGCGGGCGTAATGACGGATGGCGGCCAAGGGTTGATTGATTTCGTGTGAAATACCTGCCGTCAACTGGCCCAGTGCCGCCAGCTTTGCGGCTTGCACCAGTTCGGCTTGAGTTTCGCTTAAGGTGTCACGAAAGGAGCGCAGAGACACCGCCATATCGGCAATCTCATCTTCGCCGCCCACCGGCACTTCGGCCCTCAAATCACCATCGGCAATGGCGCGCATGCTTTGGTCCAAACGTGTGATCCGCCCCACCAAACCGTGGCCGACGTAAAACCACAAAAACGGTGCCGCCACCACTAAGCTAACAAAAACGGCGACCACCAGCCAGAACCGTCCTTGACGGATGGAAGCCTGTGAGCGCTCCGCAGATTGCAGCGCGGCGGCAATTTCTTCATCGACGCGCCCGGTGATCAAATCGTGCAAGGGGGCCAACAATTGTTGATTCTTGATCAGCAGGGTGCGTTCCATTTCAACGTCACTCAATTCACGTGCCCGCAAATCGAACATCCCCAGTGGGCCGTCGGCAAAGGCCTGAATGTCTTTGATGGATTGGTGCAGGGATAAGGCCCCGGGAACGGTCTCAAGCGTTTTAAGGTTGGTCTCGATACGGCTTTCAATTTCTTGAAAATACAGTTGTGTTCCACGCAAAGCGTCGGTGTTGGGGATGGTGGCTGCGCGTGCGATCAATTCAGCCAGCAAACTGCCATCGGCGTTGATCGACAGCAAGGATTGCTGCTTGGCCATTTCCCACGTTAAGGTATCGCTCGTTTGGGATGGTCGCGCATCCGGCGTTAAGGCAAGGCTGAGATTAAACCGAATGTCATCGATCATCGGCTCAATTTCGTCCAAAAAATCAGCCGATGCCCAGCGCAGACGCTCGCTCAGCTCTTCCTTTTGCACCGTGCGACTGAGGCGTTGGCTAACGATGGCATCCAATTTTTGGAGGTTGGTGCTGAGAGCGCTTACGGCATTTTTGAACTGCGCCAAATTGTCTGTCTGGGTACTGCTTTTGGCCATGGTGTCCAAGGCCGCGTTCATATCTTCTAGGCGGGCAGATAATTGCAACCAAACCTGTTCGCGGTCCGCATCGTCCTTTGCCGATGACAAAGCCGGGGCGGTGCCGATGATGCCGCCGCCGTGTTCGGCCAATTGCGCCGCCAACGTCACGGCGGGAACGTTGCTGCCGATAATCAATTGCATGGTATCGCCCAAACGCGTGAACGAAACCCAGGCGATGACGGTGGCGACGATGGTCGCTGTGGCAACCGCGCCGAACGCCCAAAACAGACGTCCTCGGATGCCGATGCGAAAGGGCTTGCTCATGGGTGGCCTCGTTGCGCCTTGGCTTGCAACTCGTTCAGCACATCACGGGCCAGTTTATGGGCACGATCTTGGTGGTCGCGGGCAAAGGCCGCCCACTGCGTTTCCAATTCCGATTGACGAAATGGCACCGATAACCCGGGTTTATGGCGGACAAAAAATGACGAGGAAATCGGCGATGTTGCTTGATCCAATTTCACCGGCACGGCACTGGCCAGTTCACGGGCCTTTTGTACGCGGCTGCTCAGATCAGGGTAATCTTGCCCTTGCAACGCTTTTTCAGCGTCGTGGATGGCCTTCCAGGTGCGCCGTAAGGCCTGCAGGCGAAATGTGATCATCACATCAAACATGGAATTGACCATCTGATAACGCTGTTGCGACAACCCCGTATCAAAGGCAATGCCTTTGTCGATCAATTCATCGCTGAAGGGGTTGGCGATATGCGAGGGAGCATTTTCATACAAGGACGTCATCACCGGCAGGCGACTGATCTCGGGGGCGAACAATAAACTTTGACCTTGTTGGGACAGCACAAAATCAACGAATGCCTGGGCGGCAACGGGGTTGGCGGAACGTTTCACGATGGCGATGTTGGCCGGTAAGAACGCGGTGCCGGTTGGATAAACAAATTCCACCGGAGCCCCGGTTGCTTTTGCCGAAAGACCAAAAAAATCGATCGCTAGGCCGATGCCAAAACGCTGGTTCAACACACCGTCAATGACGCCGAAGCTGCGTGCCGTCACCGTGGCTAAGTTGCCGCTGATTTCCAATAGGGTAGCCCAGCCTTCACGCCACCCTTGGCTTTGCAGGATGCTTTCGACAATCAAGTGCGTGGTGCCGGAACGTGACGGTGCGGAAATACCGATATGGCGGGTGTAGTCACTGTGCGTCAGATCGGCCCAGTTGGTGGGGGCCTTCAATTTGTGGCGTTTTAGGTATTCCTGGTGCCACATGATGCCGTAGCCCGAAACGGCAAAACCCTTGTAATAACCATCCGGATCGTCAATCGGGTACGATCCGATCCGTGCACCGTCCGGTCCCGATTTGCCAAAGGCTTGACGTAAGTGACCGGCTTTTTTGAGCACCTCGAAGGCATCAGGGGCCGACGCCCAAAACACATCGACTGGCTCATTGATGCGTTCTTCGACAAATGAAATCGCCGCCGAAGTTTTTTTGCTGCGCACGTAGACCGTGATGCCCGGATGTTTGGCTTCAAACGCGGCGGTGAAGGTTTTGAACAAAACGGGCGGGAAAGACGTGAGGATCACCAATGTGCGGTCCGATTGCGGTCGTATGGCCTGTGCCGAGACACCGAAGCTGGCCATCAAAATGACGATTGCGGCGCATGGACCCAGCCACGCCCCAACCTTGAACTTGATATTTTGCCGACACGGCCTCATAAAACCCCCTTCATATTTTGCCTGCGAGTGTATAGGGGCTGCAAAGCAAAACGCAACATGCGTTGCACCCATCCGTACAATGTGAGACAAGCCGTGATGACCAATTCAACCGCACATCAATCGCTGCCCGAACTGACACTGCTGCGTCACGGTGAAACCCAATGGAACCGTGTGGGGCGTTACCAGGGGCAACAAGATTCACCGCTCACCCTAACTGGGATCGGCCAAATTCGCGCCATCGCCCAGACTCTGCGCCCACAAATAACTGAGCTCAAAGCATATCAAGTTTGGTCAAGTCCGCTCACACGCACGCGCCAGTCGGTTTCTGTGTTTTGTGAAGAACTCGGCATTTCTTATGACGATGTGCATTTTGACGATCGTCTGATGGAACGCGCCTTTGGTCGCTGGGAAGGTTTAACCCTCGACGAAATCGCGGCCAAGTTTCCAGACGATGTGGCAGCGGAAAAAGCCAACCGCTGGAACTTTGCCATTCCAGGTGGTGGCGAAAGTTTTGCCGATGTTGCGAAGCGCCTGAACAGTTGGCTCGACGACGTGGCTGGGCAGGGGCCGCTCATCGTCATGGCCCACGGCGGTTCGGGGCGTGTGCTGCGGGGCGTTTGCATGGGGGCGTCGCCGCAAAGCATCTTCGCCTTCAATGAGCCGCAGTCAACGGCGTTCGTGATCTCTAACGGATCCTCGACAACCATCAACGCAACAGCAAAACATTTACAAGCGGTTGGCCTCGACAATGCTGGATTGGGCGTGCGCATTTAGCTCGCCCCCTTTTGGGCCATTAAGCCTTATGATTGGTCACGCCGCCAATCTCGTTCATAAGCGCCGCCGCCGTCTCATTAAGCGCCTTGATGAGGCGTTCCTGGGTGCCGGGTTTTTGCATGATGGCGTCGATGCCCGAGATGTTGATGGCGGCCACCACTTCACCAGTGAAATTGCGCACTGGTACGGCGATCGCCGTGGAATAATCCG
>JAESUA010000084.1 GCA_016763255.1 Magnetovibrio sp.
GTTGCCCATGCCGTTACCCATGCCATTGCCCATGCCGTTGCCCCAACCGTTGTTGTTGCCATTGCCCCAACCGTTGTTGCCCCAACCATTGTTGTTGCCAAACGGGCCCCAGCCCCATGCGGATGCATCGTTTGCAGCCATGGAACCGACGACAGCAACACCGGCGATAGCCAAGACCTTCATCATTTTGGTCGCGTTCATATCCAGTACTCCTTGTGCTTCATTTTTTCTCCCCTGATTTGAAACGGATGCTGGAGAGGGGAAGCTCCAAAAACCCGCATCGGACATACAATCCGTTAGCTCAATCGGGTGCGATCCCGAAAAACAATGACCTTTGAGATGCCTTGCCTACCAAAACGGCGACCAAGACATCGGGCCACCCAATCCATTTCCTCCGCCGGCACCCGGCCATAGACCGGACCCACCAAAGGGCATGCCCAAACCGTTCGAAGGGCCATAACCGCCCCCGCCCAGACCGGGATTTCCATATCCAAGACCACCCCTATATGGCGAAGCGCCATAACCAAGCGCCCCCCCATAACCGGAGCCGTAAGGTCGATAGCCCAATCCCGGATATGCATTCATCGAACCCATTTGTGGGTAGCCTGCATAACCGCGATCTTCGCCATTCACATCGCCGTCAAGCGGCGCATACTTCGGCACATTTAATGACGGACGAACCTGTGGGGCTGGCTGTGGCGTGTAATATTGCCCGCTGGCCTGCGGATCGGCACGCCACGGGTTTTGCGCTGCAGCCACGGACGGGCACGCGGCAGACAATGCCACGATCAATGTTCCCACCAGTGTCATACGGTTGTTCATCTGTTTTAGTTCCCTGTTGCCAATTGAGACCTGTCTAAGGGCCGTCTATTGAGCGCTGTCATCACTGGACGGTGCGGGCGTATGCGGTTGCGGGGCATAACCATATGGGGTGC
Source organism: Magnetovibrio sp. (assembly GCA_016763255.1). Lineage (GTDB taxonomy): Bacteria > Pseudomonadota > Alphaproteobacteria > Rhodospirillales > Magnetovibrionaceae > Magnetovibrio. The sequence continues at coordinate 936 of JAESUA010000084.1, forward strand.
CATAAGGCGCGCCATACCCTTGCCCGGCGATAGGTTGGCCGAACCCCCGGCCATATCCTTGTTGGGCATAAGGGTTGGTGCGCTGCCTATCCGCAAAACGCTGCTTGGCTTCGGCGTAACGTTGTTCAGCCGCCGCCCGGCGTTCATTAACCCAATCTGGTTGCACAGCTTGCGCTTGTGAGGGGGCTTGTGCACGAGCCTGAGGTGCCTGCGGCAATTGATAAGCCCGCGGGGCTTGATATCCCTGCGGGGCTCGATAACCCTGCAGGGCTCGATAACCCTGCGGGGCAGGTTGCTGCTGTCCAAAAAAACCACCTGGATTGGCCATATTCCTGCCTTGAGGAGCCCATGAGAACGGACCCCCATAACCCGCTACGGGAGCGCCATAAGCCCGAGCCGTTTGCATTTTTGGCGTCCCAGCCTGCGGTGTTGCAGCTGAAGCCGCATCGCTATTGGGGGCCGTTTGTTTGAGCGGTTGCAAAGCGTATTGCGGGGCCGTATTGGCCTGGCTGTAGGGCGTACCATACGGTGCGCCATAACCTTGGCCATAGGGCATCCCATAAGGCATGCCATTCATAAATTGGTGGCCCCAGCCATTGTTGCCGGCACCATGCCCCCCCATGGCGATGCGGCCACGCACCTGAAAATCGACATTGGCGTTTCCACCGGCGTCACCGGTTGCTGTGCCACCCTGGGAGTTACCTTGGGAGCCGCCAAAAGCATTGGCGTGATTGCCCGACACCGGGAAGGGAGGAGCTTGCTGGGCTTGCGCGGCGGTGCTGCCAACAGACGCTGCCGGTTTTGCCATCGGATCAAAGCCCATCGGCGCAAAGCCACCGTGGTGCATTCCAGGCTGCCCAATTCCATGATGCCCGCCGCCAAACGGATTGGCCATCATGCCACGTGAAAAGAACGGTCCTTGCGGTGCCGGAGGATACGACGACGTCGCCTGCTCAACCGGTTGAGAAACACCTTGATCCGTTGCAGTATTTTGTTCTGCCGCCAAAACACCAACCGGAAGTGCCAACACCATCACGCTCGTCATCAGGCTAGACTTTAGATTCGGGCACATGATCCAATTCCTTCCGTTCATTGCTTTGCTCATTTTCATCACCACCATCTCACCCCTTATCGTCATCCGGGCCGTCAGAGCCGCTGTCAGGGGCCGTCTTCAACCGAATGCCGCGTCGTTTTGCTTTGGAACGCGCTTTGGCTGGTGCCTTTGCATCGCCTTGCAGCTGTGACGGCGCTGGTTTGGTGGATGATGTTTTCTTCACCACGGGTTTTGTCGAAGATTTTTTGGCCTCATCCTTTTGTGCTGGTGACTTTTTAGCTGGTGCTTTTTTGGCAACAGGTTTTTTAGCCACGGCTTTTTTCGCAGAAGCCTTCTTCACCGCCGGTTTTTTCGTTTCAGCCTTTTTCGGTTGTGCTTTCACAACCGGCGTTGTCTTGGCTGATGGCGCTTTAACCTCAGCCTTTGAAGGCACCTCAGGTTCAACCTTCTTCACATCCGCTTTGGCTGAGGTTTTGGCTTTTGGTTCGACGGGTTCTGGTTCTGGGGCAACGGATACAGGTGTAGGTGCAAACCGTTCACGCAGGCGGGCAAAGGTGTCCTTGACGAACAACATCATAAAGTACGGCAGCGCACGCAGCGCATACCCCACCATCACCAAAATCGGCGTGATCTTCTTGACCCATTTCCAACGCCGCACCCAATCAACCAACGTCACCACGGCGGTCCAAGCAAAAATCGCGATGATCGCCGGGATCACCCAAATCAGTCGGATCTTGCCTTTGCTCCAGTCTTGTTTTTCACCGGCGGGTGCGCTCAACGCGATGCCCGGATCGGCCACGGCCACCGCAGGCATACCACCGATGGCAGCGGTGAACCGTTGCACACCGTTGGCACAGCCGAAGACTTTTTGCGGATCATTGATGGCGCATTTCAACGGGATCACCACCAGCGTCAACAAAGTTGAAACCAATACGCCGAACATCAACGAGATCGCCATGCCCTGGAAAATTGGATCGGTGATGATCACACTGGAACCGGCCACCAAGGCCAGGGCGGTGATCAAAATCGGTCGAGTCCGCGCCCGACAGGCCGCAATCACCGCTTCTTGCACCGGCATGCCGTCTTCGACCGCGCGTTTGGAAAAATCCGCCAGCAAGATCGAATTACGCACAATGATGCCCGCCAAGGCGATAAAGCCGATCATCGAGGTGGCGGTGAATTCGGCCCCAAACAACCAGTGACCGGGAATGATGCCGATCAACGTCAACGGGATTGGTGCCATGATAATGGCGGGCAGTTTGAGGTTGCCGAACTCCCACATCACCAGCATGTAAATCAGCACCAACGCAACACCAAAAGCGAGGCCCATATCGCGGAAGGTTACATAAGTCACCGTCCACTCACCGGTCCATTCAAAGGCACTGGTGAAACTGTTGGCGGGCGGCGAGAAATAATTGGCTTCCAACTTCACGCCATCGGGCGAGACGTAATCCTCCAGCAGGTCTTCGACTTCCCACATGCCGTAGATGGGGGCGGCCAAACGACCCGCGACCTCGCCGGTGACAAATTCGACCGGGCGTAAATCTTTATGGAAGATCAGCTCATCTTGAGCCACACGTTCGAACCGGCCCAATTCCGACAACGGGATCATCTTGCCGTTGGATGACGGGATCGGCAGTTGGCCGATGCGAGAGAACTGATCACGCATCGCGATGGGAATTTGCAGTACGATGTAGCGCGGCTCCAAGATATTGCCGAGCTTCAAATCACCCAACTTATAGCTGCCCATGACCATTTCGAGTTGGCTGTTGATGTCTTCGACCGACACCCCACGGCGCACGGCTTTTTCACGATCAACAATAAAGTGCCAAGCCTCATACGGGTCTTGCATAAAGGTGTCTTCGTCGACCACATTGTTGGCCTTGGCGAACATCTTGGTCAAATCACGCGCCACTTGACGACGAGTTTGCGCATCGGGGCCATAGACTTCGGCCACCATGGTTTGCATCACCGGTGGTCCCGGCGGCATTTCGACCACCTCGATTTTTGCACCGAGTTTTTTGGCGATCGGTGTCAGCATGTCACGCGCGGCGACGGCCAATTCGTGAGAAGTGCGTTCACGATCCCCCTTGCCCAACAGCTGCACCTGAATATCACCTTGCCAGTTGTCCTGGCGCAGATAGGTGTGACGCACCAAACCGTTGAAGTTGAACGGTGATGCGGTGCCGGCATAGGTCTGAATGGCGGTCACTTCGGGCAACGTCAACAGCTGGTCGGTCATCGCCTGGGTGGCATTTGCGGTCACGGCCAAGGCGGTGCCTTCGGGCATGTTCACGACCACGTTGAATTCAGGTTTATTGTCCAACGGCAACATCTTCACCGTCACCGCGGTGGTGTAAAACAGCCCAAAACTAGCGAACAAGACAGCCAACATGGAATACCGGAAAATACGATACTTGGTCTTGCTTTCAATCAACGGCGTGAGAATCCGACGAAACATCTGATCCAGCCATTTTTGCTGTTTTTCTTCTTTGAGGTGGGCCTTTTGGAGGCTTGCCATCGACGGGCGAATGCGCATCGCCAACCACGGCGTAAAGATGAACGCGGCAAACAAAGAAAAGATCATCGCCACCGAACCCAGTGCCGGGATCGGCGCCATGTACGGGCCCATCATGCCGGACACAAAGCCCATCGGCATCAGCGCCGCGATCACGGTGAAGGTTGCCAAGATGGTCGGATTGCCAACTTCGGCCACCGCTTTGATGGAGATATCGGTATCCACTTCACCCTTGAGCAGCCAATGGCGGTAGATATTTTCAATCACCACGATGGCGTCATCGACCAAGATACCGATCGAGAAAATCAGCGCAAACAGGCTCACCCGATCAATGGTGAAGCCCATAATCCAAGCCATGAACACGGTCACCAAGATGACCACCGGGATCACGATCAGCACCACCACGGCGGCGCGATAGCCCAAGAAGATCAAAATCAACACCGTCACCGCGGCGGTCGCCACGAACAGCTTGAAAATCAACTCATTTACTTTGTCGTTGGCAGTTTTGCCGTAGTTGCGCGTAACCGAGACCTCGACATTGTCGGGAATGATACGACCCTTAAGGTATTCCACCTGGGCCAGCACGCCTTCGGCCACGGTCACGCCGTTGGTGCCAAATTTCTTGGCTACCGCAATGGTTACGGCGGGTGCACCCACCGGGGAAAGAACTGGTGAAAGCTGTTCGCCGGAACTGTAGGCCGGGCCGGTAAAGTACTGCACCAAGTTTTCGGCAACCTGCGGAGCCTGACTGACCAGCGCCACATCGCGCACATAAACCGGGCTACCATTGTGTACGCCGACGATCAGGCGTTCGACATCTTCAGGCGTGGTAAGAAAAGAACCGGTGAAGATTTGCAAGCTGGAACCGCCAGATTCGACGTGACCAGCCTCGATTTCGGAATTGGCGCTGGTGATGGTTTTGGCCAACTGACCGACACTGATGCCATACCCTGCCAAACGTTCGGGGAACACTTCGACACGCAGCTCTTCGGAACGACCGCCGACAATGAAGCTTTGCGCGGTGTTGGGCACTTCTTTCAAGCGCTGCATCACGTCCAAAGCGACCAACCGCAACGCGGCGTCATCCACATCATGAGACCACAACGTCAGTGTCACCACTGGTACGTCATCCACGCCTTTGGGCTTCACCAACGGCTGCGACACACCCGGCGGGATTTTGTCCATGTTGGATATCAACTTGTCGTAGAGCTTTA
>JAESUA010000085.1 GCA_016763255.1 Magnetovibrio sp.
AGCGCTTGGCGGTGATCGATGCGGCGCAAAAAAACCTGTCCGAACTGACCGACCAAATGGTCGGCCTGCAAGACATCTTGTCCAACAAACAGGCCCGCGGCGCGTTTGGGGAAATCCAACTGAACGATTTGGTGTCCGATATCTTGCCACCGTCGGCCTATACGTTTCAGGCCACCTTGAGCAATGGCAAACGTGCTGATTGCCTGTTGAGACTGCCCAATCCACCGGGTTCGATCGTGATCGATTCCAAATTTCCCCTGGAAAGTTACCTGAAGATGCAAAACGCCGACACCGACGAGGCCCGCAAGACGGCGCGGCGGGCGTTCGGCACCGATATTATGAATCATGTGCGCGCCATCGCCGATAAATACATCGTGCCCGGGGAAACGGCCGAAAGCGCTTTGATGTTTTTACCCTCTGAGGCGGTTTATGCCGAACTCCACGCCTCGCTCCCCGAAGTGGTGGAAAAATCCTATCGCGCGCGGGTTTGGATTGTTTCGCCGACCACCTTAATGGCGACCTTGAACACCGTGCGCGCGGTGCTTAAAGATGCCCACATGCGCGAACAAGCCGGTGTTATTCGGGGCGAGGTTTTGAAACTTCTCGATGATGTGGGGCGGCTCGACAAACGAGTCTCCAATTTGCAATCGCATTTTAATCAGGCACAAAAAGACATTGGTGAGATCCAAACCTCGTCGGGGAAAATTGCCCGGCGTGCCGAACGCATCGAAGACGTTCAGTTGGAAGACGCCAAGCCCACCGAACAATTACCACCTCACCAAAGTTCGGTTGCCGACTCCAGCACAACAACGCCATAATCTCACCCGGCTTCACCACGTATCAAACCAGCACATGAGGATCAGTCCCAAATGGTGAGTGAGCATAACAATCATAACGACGATCAACCGATGGCCGCCGATGGCTTGCACCCCGATGCTCCGCGTCATAAATCACCCGTCAAATGGATGGCCTTGGTCATGCTCAGCTTGGTGGTCGTGACCACCTATTCGTTGTGGGACAAGGAAAAAATCTCTGTCAAATCCACGGTGACAGTGCCGCCCTTAAGCGATCAGGGCCAACGGGGCCGTGAGGTGTTCGCCACCGCCTGCGCCCAATGCCATGGTGCGGACGGGTCTGGCGGATCGCGCACCGGCCCACCGCTGATCCACCCCATGTATCGCACCAGTGTGTTTCCAGATTTTGTCTTTAAAAAACGTCATCAACAATGGAAAACGCGAAAAAAACTGGCGTTTTGGCGCGATGCCCGCAATCACGAATTTAAGCCCGCAACAGGTCGACGATGTCATGGTCTTCTTGCGCGCCGCGCAAATCGCCAGCGGTGTCAATTGATGCTGATCTCATAACACATCACCCCCCAAAAAAGCGACCGCACCGTCCCCGGGCATGGGTCGGTGCGGCCATACGCGGCACGTCATCCGGAGGGGTGTTCGGTGGATGACGACCATTTTTTCAACTTCAGACCAGACCCCCCGGAATGGAAAGAAGTTGATGGGAACGAAAGCTGGAAGGCACTCACCTCCCTTGCTCACGCAACGGTTGTAACACAACATCCACCAACCACCAAAGAAAGAAATACAGTTTTGTATATTTTAGAGCAATTAAAACAGCTTATGAATGTACAAGAACCCTTAAATGGGCTTGCGTGCCTTCAGCGCCGTAGCCAAAGTTCCCTCATCAAGATAATCCAATTCGCCGCCCATCGGCACCCCGTGGGCCAGACCGGAAATGGTCGCTTGGGTATCACTAAGGCGATCCGCAATATAATGTGCGGTGGTTTGGCCATCGACGGTGGCGTTGGTGGCGAGGATCACTTCCGTGACCCCAACATGCTTGGCCCGCTCCACCAAAGATGCGATGTGCAAATCTTGCGGCCCAACCCCGTCCAGTGCTGACAAGGTGCCACCCAAAACATGATAAAGACCACGAAACCCGACCACCCGATCCATCGCCCACAGATCGCCAACCTCTTCGACCACGCAGATCTGAGAGCGATTCCGCTTGGGATCGGTGCAAATGGCACAAGGATCGACCGTATCGATATTGTGACACACCGAACACGTCTTTATGGCGTCGGCGGTCTCCTTGAGCGCGCGGGCCAACGGCTCCATCAATGATTCTCGGCGTTTGAGCAGGTGCAACACCGCACGGCGCGCCGAACGCGGACCCAACCCCGGCATCTTGGCCAGAAGTTGGATCAACGCATCGATACCGCCCGGACCGGTGGTAGGCGCGCTCATGATCTCATCGCTCCGTTCAAAACGGTAATTTGAAGCCTGGCGGCAAAGGCAGGCCACCGGTCATTTCGGTCATTTTTTCTTGCTTGAAGGTATCGATCTTGGTCTTTGCGTCGTTGATCGCCGCAGCCACCAAATCTTCAAGCATTTCAGGGTCTTGTGGGTTGATTATCGAAGGGTCGATGGTCACGCCGCGCACGTCGAACTTGCCGTTCAGGCGCACCACAACCATGCCGCCACCGGAAGCGCCCTCCACCTCATGGGCCTCCATTTGTTCTTGCAATTCGGTCATCTTGCTCTGCATTTGCTGAGCCTGCTTCATCATTGCGCCGAGGTTCTTCATCTTGTCTCCGTTATCCGCGGGGGATTGTCCGCGCTACATTATCCACAGGGGGCAGCATCCGTGACGCTGGCATCATCTTGCGCCAGTGTATACCATTGCCGCCATGCAACACCAAAGCCTGTTCGTCTTCGATATTGAAACCGTGCCCGACACCGACGCCGTGCCCAATCTGGTCGGCCATGATGTCAGTGGCGATGTGACTGAGCGCCGCGAGGCCCTGGAAAATTATCACCTGGACGTCACCGGTGGCAAAAATGCCTTTCCCCGCCAACCCTTCCATAAGGTCGTGGCGGTGAGTTTTTTAGCGGCCGAAATTCATCGTGAAGGCCGCCATGAGACCTATTATCTCAAAGAATTACGCACCGGCGGCACCGCCCAAAGCCCTGAATCCGACCTGTGGGCGGTTTTTATCAATTCATCGACCGCAATCGCCCACGTTTGGTGAGCTATAACGGGCGTGGTTTTGATCTACCGGTTTTGCGCCATCGCGCCATGGTCTGTGGTGTCACCGCCGGGGTGTTTCACGACACCACCAACAAGTGGGAAAATTACACTTCGCGCTATGCCCAAGACTGGCACTGTGATTTGCAAGAAGCGCTGACCGATTTTGGCGCCGCCAGCCGGGCCTTAAAACTCAATGAAGTTTGTGCGGTGTTGAATTTTCCCGGAAAATTAGGTGTCGATGGATCGCAAGTCGCGCCGCTATATGACCAAGGCAAAATCGATGACATCCGCGATTATTGCGAAACCGACGTGCTCAACACCTACTTGGTTTACCTACGCTATCAGCTGACCCGTGGGCAGATGAACAAGGACGGCTACAACCGCAGCGTCGCCGATGTGATCGCGCTGATCGAAGCCGAACGCGAAGAACGTCCGCATCTAGGCCAGTTCTTAGAAGCCTGGGGCGAAGCCGCGGATTATAAGTTTTTGCTCGACTGAGTGACAACCGCCAAGACGCTCCAGCACGACATACGTGAAATTATTTTTTGACACAACTTCAATGATGTGCTGTCATAGCCTCAGTCCGCCGGGGAGAGGATCGTCAGTTTCACGATCTAGGAGGACACCATGACCACCATCAGCAACATCAGCATCACCACCGACGGCACCGAACCGCCGGCAGACATCGAAGTGACCGTCACCTGCGACATCAGCAACAACGAAGGCGATACACCACAGGCCTTTTTTCCGGCCCATGCCATGGGCACGGATATGACCAATTCGTCCGGCAACACGTGGACGGCATCCGACAAGCAAATGTATGACGATGAGAAAAAGCTCATCACCATCATGTGCGATGATGCAGAGGCCAGCGCCACCTTCACACCCTGATCACAAATTGATGTCCCGCGCGTCATTCGTATTGAACTCAAAACGTGCGGGACAACACCATGACCAATCACATCGCCATCGAATTCGTTTTACCCCAAGGCCAAGCACCTGCATTCAGCGGCTTCACCATCATGGGCCATACCGCCAAAGTGCTGCAAAACGTTCAGGTCTATTATGAAATCCCCGCCAACGGCGTGATGTCAGCCAACCAAACCACGGTGTCCGATGAGGATGGAAAATGGCGGGTGATGGTGCGTGGTGAGTTCTTAGAAGGTACGGAAATCATCGTATACGCACGCAACGGCACCGCCGAATTGGCCCGTTTCACCAAAACGTTAGAATAAATTTTAGTAAAACGGTGCGGCCATATCGTCCAACATAAAGTGGGGCGGTAGGCTGGCGTTACGGGGTAATAATAGAGCTCAAGCATGGCTCGCTCCCTTGGTCTCGCGCGCCCGCCTTTGGCCCACCCTTAAGCTTCGTCGTCCGACTCTTCGTCATCGAGCGGCCGGTTGAGCGGCGCCACCTCGGCCGAAATGTCTTTGACTTCGGAAATTTCAGCGCCGGGGAATGCCTCCAGCACCTTTTTTACCAATGGATCGCGCGCGGCCTCGGCTTTTTCGGCTGCTGCCGCGGCTTGTTCTTGCTGCTGCAAGGTTGCATGGCCGGGCGCATTCGACACCGTCACCACCCAACGTCGTGCGGTGAGTTCGTTAAGCATCTTGGTCAGACGCTGAGCCAGATCGGGCAAGGCATATTCGCCGGGATGGTATTCCATCTTGCCGGGCTTAAAGCTTACCAAATGGACATTGGAGATCAGGTTGGCGTGGATGATCATTTCACCCACGGATTCGGCCAATTCCACCACCTTGAGGAAGGTTTGTGGATCGGGCAATTCCACTTGCGCCACCGCCATGGGCTGGGGCTGAGTTTGGGCTTGGGCACCATTGCCATTAGCCGGGCCAGCGGACATGGTCGGGCCATGTGTGGCCGATGGTGTTGAGTGGCTAGAGGTCGTCACCGCCCGGGCCGCCGCACCGCCGCCGCTTGCGGGCATAGCACCGCCGCCAGGCGCAGGAGCAGGAGCGTCTTGCAATTTTTTCAAAACATCCGCAGGGCTGGGCAGTTCCAGGCCGTACATCAGACGCACCAAAATCATTTCCGCCGCCTGCAGCGCGCTGGGTGCCATGCGCACTTCGCTCAAGCCTTTGAGCAGCATTTGCCACGCCCGGGTCAGCCCTGCCATCGACAGGCCTTTGGCCATTTCACCACCACGCACCCGTTCCAATTCCGGGACCCCGGGGGCGTCGGCGGCGGTCGGCGTGACCTTGATGCGGGTCAGCCAGTGGACCAGCTCCAACATGTCTTCAAGCACCTGGGCCGGATCCGCACCGCTGTCGTATTGCGACGCCAGCTGGTCCAAGGCGGCGACCACATCACCCTTCATCACCGCATCCAGCAAATCAAAGGTGCGGGCGCGATCGGCCAGACCCAACATCTCACGTACCGCGTCTTCGTTCACTTCACCGGCGGTGTGGGCGATGGCTTGATCAAGCAGCGACAGGCCGTCGCGCACCGATCCATCGGCGGCGCGTGAAATCAGCGACAGCGCCCCTTCGGTGACACTGGCGCCTTCTTGTTCGACGATGCCCTTAAAATGCGCGCCCAGCGTATCCATGTCGATGCGCCGCAAATCAAAGCGCTGACAGCGCGACAACACGGTCACCGGAACCTTGCGAATCTCGGTGGTGGCGAAGATGAATTTGACGTGTTCGGGTGGTTCTTCCAGGGTCTTCAACAACGCATTAAAGGCGTTCTTGGACAGCATGTGTACTTCATCGATGATGTACACTTTGTACCGCGCCGACACCGGTTTGTAGCGCACGCCTTCGATG
>JAESUA010000086.1 GCA_016763255.1 Magnetovibrio sp.
CACCAGCGAACTGGGAAAAAAGGCCCGTCGCATGATGAAGCTGCAGGTTAATATTCAGGACGGCGATGTGATGGTCAGTGTTGATGACAACATCGTTTACGTTACCCCGGTCAAATGGAAAAATGCTGATCGTTAAAAGCAATACTTATCCGTGTAGAATTACGGTGACAGGGAAAATTTCGGTGACGGTGCACTGTCACCGTAATTGGGAGAGCGTCCACCGTAGCGCAATTAAACCGTGTCACCGTAATCCGCGATTAAATGAAATCCCTCTAGTCTTAACTCCATGATATCGTGGTATCCAGCCTCTCAAGACAGATGATTGGCTAATTTTTAGAGATGCCCTGCACTTCAATACAAAAACATTTTACGATAACAAATCTTGACGAGTATTAGGACTATTTAGGAACGGCCAATGAAACTGGAATACCTTCGTCTCAAAAACTTTAAAGCATTCCGACAAACGGAAATGCGTGATATTCCAAACTTCTGCGTGCTGGTAGGGGCGAACGGCACTGGGAAATCAACACTTTTCCACGTGTTCTCTTTTCTCAGAGAAGCCATGTCGAGCAATATCCACACGGCCCTGGTCAAACACGGGGGCAGCCGAGGATTCAGTGAGGTGCGCACACGCGGATGTGAAGGCGATATCGAAATTGAGTTGAAGTTTCGCGAAAAATCTAGAGCACCTTTGGTTACCTACGCCCTTTCCATCGGCGAGAAAAATGGCAAACCTGTGGTCACGCGGGAAATCCTGAAATATCGTCGGGGCAGTAAGGGCCAGCCTTGGCAGTTTCTCAACTTCTCTCACGGCAAGGGCTATGCCGTAACCAATGAGGTTGATGATATTGACGATGAAAAACGCCTCAACCGCGAAGAACAAAGCCTTAAAGCCTCTGATATTCTCGCGATTAAAGGTCTTGCACAGTTTGAAAAATTTCCCGCCGTCGTAGCGTTGGGTGAATTAATTGAGAACTGGCACGTTTCTGATTTTCATATCAGTGCGGCGCGTCCCGAACGCGAAGCGGGGTATGCGGAGCACCTATCCACGGAAGGTGACAATCTGGCTTTGGTTACGGAATACCTTCACAATCGACATATAGACGTCTTCGATACGATTTTAACGAAGCTGTCCGAACGTGTGCCAGGGATCACAAAAGTCGAAGCTAAGCCGACGGAAGAAGGACGGATACTACTCCGCTTCCAAGATGGCGCTTTCGAAGATCCTTTTCTGGCACGCTACGTTTCCGACGGTACAATCAAGATGTTTGCCTACCTTATCTTGCTCTATGACCCAGAGCCGCATCCTTTGCTATGTGTCGAAGAGCCAGAAAACCAGTTTTACCCAAGTTTGTTGGTCGAATTGGCTGAAGAATTTCGATCCTATGCCAATCGCGGCGGTCAAGTTTTCGTTTCCACCCACTCACCTGACTTCCTCAATGCGGTAGAAGCTGATGAGGTTTATTGGATAGTAAAGGAGAACGGCTTTAGTACCATCCATCGGGCAAGCGAAGACAAACAAATCATGAGCTTTATGCAACAAGGTGACAAGATGGGCCATCTCTGGAAAGAGGGGTTATTACAGGGAGTTGACCCTCAATGAATCTTGTTTTTATGCTAGAAGAGCCTTCGGCCAAGGCCATGCTGGAGGGCTTAATGCCTCGCATTTTACCCGATCACTGCAACGTTCAATATATCGTATTCGAGGGCAAGCAGGACTTGCTGAAACGGCTCCACATTAAATTAAGGGGCTGGCTGGCTCCTAACACCTGTTTCGTGGTTCTGTTCGATAAAGACAACCAAGATTGCGTGGACTTGAAGGTTCAAGCCGCTCAAATATGCACAACCTCCGGAAAACCAAATGCGCTTGTCCGCATTGTCTGTCACGAACTTGAAAGCTGGTACCTGGGCGACCTTAAATCCGTGGAAACCGCGCTGCAAGTCCCTGGGCTAAGCAATAAGCAAAAAAGCCAGTACCAAACGCCAGACAACATCCTCGATCCAAAAGGTGAACTAAAGCGCCTTACGAAAGATGCATACCAACAAGTCAACGGATCCCGCAAAATTGGAAAAATCCTATCCCCGACCAATAACCTATCAACAAGCTTTAGCTTTTTTATATCGGGTATTCAGAAACTGGTCTCTGAAGAGTGTTTCAATTGAAACTCAAGTTCGCCCCCTTGCTTCCAAAATCACCAAGCAAAGCGTCTACAAATTTAGGGGCATCTCAATGTACGCAAAGCGGTGACACGATCTGGTGTTCGATGCGAGGAATTACGGTGACACGGTGTAGTTGCACCGCAATTGCAACATTATGTTACAATTACGGTCAATTACGGTGACAGTGCACTAATTACGTTTTGGTTTTTTCTTCGGCCACGCTTGGCTGGCTTTAGAGGCTTTCCGGTTAGCTTTTCTGCCTGTAAAAAAATCATTGAATTAGGCTGACGGAAGTTGATGAAATTCATTTGCAATTTAATGCACTGTCATCGTAATTCCAGAAGCAGAACTGTCAAGGTTTATGAATTTTATCCCATATGCTTGACAAGTAAATCGTCTTAGGTGAGTGTTGCGATCATTCAAAACCTATCTTCGTCAAGAATGGGTAAATGGTAGATTCAGTGAATAAAATAATTACGATGGCAATCGCTGTCGCAGCGGTCTTGGGCGCTCCGGGTTTGTCAAAATCGGCCAGTGCAGAGGAAGACTGGACAGAATTTTATGGGGGTGGTGTTGATTGGCGGATAGATGAGCGGTTTAGCGTTCGTGGTGAGTATATGTACGGTAACTACGGTTCCGAAAGCCTTGCAATTGTATCCACGCCCGACAGTGTTGAATTTGAAACGCATATTATGCGGGAGGGACTTGTCTGGAACTTATAAACAACAATTTGCTTCTTATAAGTGGCGCTAATCGCGTTTCGCATAAGCATTACGGTGACACGCTGTAATTGCAATATTATGTTAGAAAATAAATACTTAATGTCCCTGGGGCTGTAAATGTTAAAAAAAATCCTAATTTATTCGGCTGCCGTATTTGGCACTTATTCTGCTCATGCAAATGATCATATCGACTTCAAGTTGTCTGCTGGTGCTCAAGAAATCAGGGGGATTGAGGTTTCTTACAACTACGATGTTGATGAGAATGAGCTAATCAAGTCAAGAGACAACGCAAAGGGTCTATACAGTGACACTGTTCTAAGCATTGGCTTAGACGGAGACTCGTTTGTCAGTGGTACAATGTTTGGATCTAAGCCAACCCTGTCTTTTGGGTTTGATTATGATGGCTATTGGGCGGATGCTAAATCGACTTTAGTACCTGGCACAGGAAATAGCCCCCTTGATGTAAATGGTAACGTACTGGCTACAAACTTTATTGCAGGTACGTTTGTTTCTGAATTCCAGCAAAAGCAGTATGAGCTAGGTATCGAACTTGCGGGCGAGCTTGGGGAAGATGAGTTTATCTCACCGATTTTAGGGTTTTTCGTCAGGTCTAAGACGCAAGATCATGAAGTTTTGGGTAAATGGACATCACAACCTAATAACCCTCGTTCGCTTATGGATAGCGACTTGACGTCTAGGTCTGTCGGTTTGTCCATTGGGGCAAATGTACAATCACCTGACTACGGTGGCTTTAGGTTTTCAGCACTTCCAGAACTGAAAACGTCTTATACAAAAAGCCATATGAGAACCACGCAAGATAAAAATGGTATTGTTGGTGGTGTTCCTGATGGCGTGTCTGTAACCGATGTAGAGCATCACGTTGTAGTGGAGCCTTCATTGACTATGGGAGGACATTACCAAGCTGGTAGCTTTACCATTGGTGCAGAATTTTTTAGTGCATATTCTTATGGTGATGCATTGATACGGTTGTCAGAAAAACAGGGGCAGCCTGCTCAAATTGATACCAATAATGATGGATACAGCTACGGTGGTGGATTGACATTGAAAGTTGTTTTTTAATCATCACCAATAGGATTACATTGACAGTGCACTAATTAAGAATTACGGTGACGGTTACACGGTATAATTGTATCATCACCGTAATTCGTATTGCGGGTTTTGCAAACGTTGGAGCACGAACACCAAATCCCAGAAACCTTAAGCGGGTGAGCAGAGGCTTGAATTTTAGGCTGAACCTAGGTCTGGGTTATTTAACAGTACCCAAGATCAAGCGGTTGTTACTGGCCTGAACGGGGCGCGCATTTTCACCGCCAAACGCCGCTTTCATCTTCGCAATTTGTGCCTTGGATACGGTCATGGCCTGCTTCACGACGAACCAGTTCACCCCTTCCGAACACGGAGGCGTCGTCAACGACCCCATGTAACGATAATAACTGCGCTTGTTGGGAAGGATGGCGCGCAAATCAACCGTCACCCCTTTCACCACCTTTGCGCCATGGCTGTTGCCCTTTGGGGCATGGGTAATGACCTCTTTCAACGCAGCATTTTCCACACCTTCGTTAAAGAACACCCCAATCACAGCCAAGGGGCCTCCACCGGAGACTTGGTGCACGAAGTGGGCCTCCATATCATAAGTCTTTCCACTGATGGGATGCTCAGAAGGAGTGTGAAAATGGACCTGGCGCAGGTAGAATGTCTTATTGTGGGATCTCATAAACGATCCATTTTCCACATTCATCTGAACGGTGTGACCATTATTGAGAATTTCCAATCCAACCGGCCTGTAATCAAGCGACACCTCAACGCCACTTGTTGCGTTTGCATCAGATAAATCTACCGGTGACTGCATTTTTCCTGAACCGCAGACCTTGAAGTCCGGCGATAGATCTCCCCACTTGGCAGGCCCCTCATCCCCACCATAGCCCCAAGACGCCGTTTGAGCGGGCTGCGTTACTACGGAACCGGCGACCACGACAACTGCTGCGCATGACAAAAGATTGATATTCATTGGTGCAAGCGTCCCTTAAAGTTGAACAGGAACAAATTATACACGCAATAAGGGTTTACCTGCAACATTGGCGCCGCCAAAGCTTCAATTAAACCGTTGCAGCTCGACCGGGATGGTGTAGCGGAAGATGTTTTCTTCACCGACGTAGCTGAGCTTCACCGCGCCCTCCTCCATCACCGGGAAGGTTCCTCGTTGGTCATCGTATTTGAAGATCTCCAACACGATTTTACGCCCGGCTTGAGAGTCAAAGCCATACCAGGTGCGCACCGGGTTGGCTTCTAGCGTTTGGCCAAATGGGCGCACGCCGCGCTGATGGATTTCGTCCGGCGCGCCAAGGCGTTGGGTGAAAATATCAATCACCGCATCAAATCCGGAAGAGCGAAACACCGCGTACATGAAATCCGCACGACCGTCTTCATAACCCACCACCGCTTTATTACCGCGATAAAGGGTGGAGCGCATGTCGCCAAAATAGGCCTTCATCTCATCGGGCCACGTAACTTTTTCCAAGCACACAACGCCCCAGCGCCCTTTGCTGACACACGGCCATTGTTGGGCCGCCTTCATGCTTGAGGCTTCGAGAGTGGGCTTTATAGGGGTGGGTTGGCCCAGGCTTAATTGCGCGTTCAGTTGAATGAAGCGAGGCGCGGCTCCGGCCTTCGACCCGGCCTTAGATAATGGTTGAGACACGCCAAGGCGTGCGGGCGCAACGGCAATAGCCGTCGGCTCAATTGGTCGTGAAAGCGGCGTTGTGGGCGCTGCTTCAGCGATCTGCGTATCGTCCGTAAAGAAGTTGGTCATCTTGTCAAACCAGCCCGGCTCTTTTTGCGAGGGGGCTTCGACTTTTGCAGTCATGGCAACGGGCGTGGGCGCGGGCGCGGGCACGGCTTGAATTGGCGTGGGCGGCGTTGCATGGGTTTGAGAAACCGGCACGGGCTGATCAACATTCGGGGCAACATGCAGCGCTGACTGAGGATCACGTGCCGGGGCCACCAAGGTTTTTGGCTGTGCCGATGTAAGGGCGGCGGGTTTTACAGCCGCAATGCGCAACACCGGCTTGCTTAACGTCACCGGCGCGGGAATTGGCGGTGGCGCAGTCTTCGGCGGCGCAACGCGCACGGTTTTATGCAACATCAAGGCTTGAGACGGCCCGCCAACTTCAAATGGATTGGGCCCCGAAAACAATGGGACAATGGGTGCAATGGGCAGCGGCGTTTGGGCACCTGCTTGGGATATGGGTTGAGATACAGGTGCAGGCCGGGCCTGAACGATTTCAACTGCGGGCTTAAGCGTCGGCGGCTGTTGGGTCCGGGCTTTTTGCGCCGCACGCCTGTGATCCATCACCGACAACAGATAATGGGCCACATCAAACAGCCCCAGATCGACCGCCACATCGGCGGCACGGTTGCCCACCAGATCGGTGGCGAATATATTCGCACCGGCATCCAAGGCGGTGCGGACCCCATCCAAATCGTTGCTGCGCACGCTGTTGAACAAATCTTGTTCCAAGCTGGCGTTGCGCACCTGCGCGGATGCCGTACCAACCATGCCAAAGACCACACCAAAGACCACTGGCCCCATCAGCAAAAGGCACGCCAAGGTCAGAATTTTAAACCAAGCAGACATTTTCACCACCATTTTCCACATCCTCCCCGAATCAAGCTCATTTCACTTAGCTCGATTCTCATGGTTGATCACTATAGCGCACACCAAATGATAAGATGAGCTGTTTCGTTCTGGATCCCTTAAGTTACTTAAGGTTCAGCCCCTAGATCATCCCCACTGGAGAACACCGGACATGAGCCGTTTTATGAGGGCCTTGGTCGCGGCCCTGATGACAGCCCTGGCAGCGCCCACAGTAACTTGGACCGATGCGGGGGCCGATGCGGGAACTGATGCCTATCAAAGCGGAAATTATGCAGCCGCGCGCACGGCCTGGGAGAAGGCCAGCTACCGCGACCCCTACGCGGCCTACAACTTAGGCACCCTGTTTGAGACCGGCAAAGGCGGCGAGGCGGATTATAAGCTGGCGTTTAAGTGGTACAACGAAGCCGCCCGCAATGCCCGTGGCGATCAACTCAAAGCGCTCAAACGCAAAGCCGTCTTGGCGCTGACGCGGCTGGTGATCAAAAATCGCGATCATGACTTTTACGCCACCGCGAGCATGTACATGTCGACCTTGGCGATGAAAACCGGGGAGCCAGAAGCCTTGCGCATGCGCGGGCTTTTGAATGAATTCATGGGTGATTATTCGATCGAAAACAACATCGCCAACGCCGACAATCCGATGCGCTTTTCCTGGGCTTTGTTGCGCACCGCCGCCGATCGCGGATCAAAGCGTGCGGCCAAAGAAGCATCCCGAGTGTGGGCCAAAATCGAAGATAAAAAAAGCGCCAAGGGCTTCATCAAGCTGGTGAACGACGAGCTGAAACGCAACGGCGTAAAGTGATGAGGGTTCGGACCTAGATGCGATCCTGATCGGCACCGGGCTGGGAATAGTTTTGGTCGTCATCGTCGCGTTTGCGCCGGATCAAGATATAGCCGTTGTCCAAGATCACCGGCGGCTCGTACTGCGGCACCGCTTTGATCAACAACTCCATCGCCTGCATCACCATGCGGGTGGCCCCTTCGAACAGTTCTTGGGGGCCGTCCTCTTGCGCGTGCACAGCCGGAGCCGTCATCAAAAGCCCCATAAAGGCGAATACGGGTAATATTTTCAGCATCGATCAGGCCCCTTCCATGGTGCAGTTACTGTTTTAGCACCTTGCGCGCACAAAGCTAAGCCACCAATGGCTCGTAACCCTCGATCCAGCCTTCAAACGGGGCGACATAGTTGTAACCACACACCGTTTTGAGTGAACGTTGGCGGGCAATATCGACGATGCGTTGGCCCCGGACCTTAGTCTCGCCGGGGTCACCATGGACGTTGAGCATCAAATGTCCATCTTGATAATATGCATAGTCACAGACGAACAAGGTGTCGTCGAAGATGTAGATGGTGAAGCCCTGGGTATGGCCGCCGATGTGAAAAGCATCGATGCCGTATGCGTTAAAATCCCCCTTAAACCGATCATCGATCGTAAACGGCCGCGCCAACAGATGTTCGGCAGCCAAGGCATGCAGCCCAACCCGCGCCTGCCACAGATCGCGGTACTGATTGCTGGCGCCCAAAAAATCTTTATGGGTGAAATAAATCGCCTTCACCGGAACCAGATCGCGGTTGAACGCCGACGGGCAATCGATCCACACCGCACCGTTTTTGGTCTCAACACGATAAGCGGCGTGCTCGATACCCAACCGTGGCACCGACATCAGCTGGCTCACCGCATCGTTCACCCGGGTTGGCGTGACGCGGTAAATGCGCTCGGCCTCTTGCCAGGTGACGAATTGATCATGTCGTGCACCGCAAAACGGACATACATTGGGCATTTCACCAATCATGTTGTAGCCACACGGCACACACACCCATTGTTTTTGAGCCTCATCAATCATCGATTTGACCTTTTCAAAACCAACTCCCTAAAACCAATTTAGGGGTGATGTCCCCCAGCGCGATATCAGCCAAGTCAAAAATAGCGAAAGCCCCAGCGCCCCCCAGCCGCGGATCAAGCGTGCACCGGACAACGGCGCGACAGACAGATCCTCCTGGTCCTGCGAAGCCTTACAGGCCTTCTCACCGGTGATCATCGTGCGCACAAGGTTTTCACCGCTCAAGATCGAATTGGCGATCACCCCCACCACATGAACCAGCGCCAAAATCATCAACACATTGGCCGCTTCTTCATGCAGCCCCGCCATCAATGCGGTGACCTTGGAGGTCGGCGCAAGCATCACAAATGGTCCAATCGACCAATCATCGGAACTATAAAGCCCGGTCAAAATTGCCAACATCAAGGCCACCAACAGGGCAACAATCATCCACCCGCCCAGCGGATTGTGACCGACAAAATGTTTAGGCGTGCCCTTCAACATACCCTTGGTGTAAGTCCACACCTGGGGCCAGCTGCGCACAAACTGGGAAAAACGCGCGTATTTAGTGCCCAACAGGCCCCAAATCAAGCGAAAAAACACCAACACCAACAACAGGTACCCGGCCTTAAAATGCAGATCCATCCAATCAGAACTGAAATAAGTCACCAAAACCAACGCCACACAGGCCCAATGAAACAGGCGCACCGCCAGATCCCATACGCGTAAGGTTTTCGATGCTGATGTGCGGTTTGTCATGGCGCTATATATAGGAAGCCCAGGCCCCCATTGTCGCGAAAGTAAGGCATTTCTTGTTTTGCGGGAAAATAATCCCACATGCATCATAGTGTTAGAACGCATCAGGGATGAGACGCGCCCACACGGGAGAAAATGCCATGACCACGCCAAAAATCGCCGACACGCAGCCCGCCCAAGTCAATATGGAAGCCGGGAAAAAATACGCCTGGTGCGCCTGTGGACGATCTCAAAAGCAGCCCTACTGCGACGGGTCACACAAAGGCACAGGCATCAAGCCACACGTCTTCACCGCCGCAGAGAGTGGCGAAGCGTGGCTGTGCATGTGCAAACGCACCGGCGATCAACCGTTTTGCGACGGCACCCATTCCAGCCTTGGTGAAGATGAAGGCGGGGAGGATGAAGACGGCGATGACGAGGACGAAGAACCATCTATATCCGGGGGGGCGTCCCCTAATGCACCCCCGAACGCCCCCCCCAACGCAGCTCCGGCTCCAAAGCGCACCGCCACCGAACCACATGTCGAATTCATCCACGCCCTGGCCAAGGATGGCCTAGAGGCCTTTGGCCATCACGGTCCGATGACCGCCATGGGGGTGCCACGATTAGAGCTGCCCAGTTGGGATGACATTCAAATTCTCACCGCCCAACTGGCCACCAAGCCGTTGCTCGACGATGTCGCGGTGGGCACCGAACTGATCATCGGGCCCAACGCCAAAAAACCCTTAAAACTCGATATCCCGCTGTTTGTTTCGGACATGAGCTTCGGTTCCTTATCGATGGAAGCCAAGGTTGCCCTGGCCCGGGGTGCCGAGCGTTCGGGCACCGGCATCTGTTCCGGCGAAGGCGGCATGCTGGCCGAAGAACAGGCCGAAAATTCACGCTATTTTTATGAGCTGGCTTCGGCACAATTCGGCTATCGAGACGAGCTGATGAAAAAGGTCCAGGCGTTCCATTTCAAGGGCGGCCAGGCAGCCAAGACCGGCACCGGCGGTCACCTACCGGGGATCAAAGTCACCGCCAAAATCGCCGAGGTGCGCGGCGTGCCGGTGGGCGAGCCGGCGGTGTCGCCCGCCACCTTCACCGAAATGAGCAGCGCCGATGATTTTCGCCGCTTCGCTGACCGGGTGCGTGAGATC
>JAESUA010000087.1 GCA_016763255.1 Magnetovibrio sp.
AATTCTATATTGAAAACCACCACGACTATCTTCCATGCACGTGTATCGCTGAAGTCAAAATAAGTACAAAATAGATATTCCCGCGTATTTTGAAGCCGGGACCTGCCACGTAAGAACATGATGGAAAGTATTTCGCCCTTTTCAAATCAAGGCCCCTCAAAAGCCCAACAGGCACCCTTGAACATCTTTTTCGACCCAATGCCCCAGAGGGCCAAAAAGGCCCCTCAGCGAGCATCTGGCGAGCTTTCTGAAAAACTTGTCAATTTCAACAGCTTACGCTATAGGTGAGACATACAGGGGAGACATTATAGCTAATCATCTCCGTCGAAGACTTGCTATATCAATGTATTAGTAAAATGGCCGAGTTTCCCTGTCTCTCCGCCATTAATTATGGAAGCCCTGCTTAATCAGTTACTTGCTGATTTGCAGGGCTTTCTTATTCCCACGGCCCCCACGAAGCGCTCCAGTTAAGGAGCATGGAGTCGATGTTGTCCCCAAAATTTATGGTTTCTCTAGCGCTGCGTAGGCGATCATCTCGACCAGCATTTCGTCGCGTGCCAATCCGGAAATGACCATTGCTGCTCGGTTCGGGTATGGTGCCTGGAAGTATTCGGCGTAAATTTTATTCACGGCCGCCAGGTAGCTTTTATCGGTGACGTAGATCAGGACCTGAGTGACTTCGGACAGGTCTGATTCGGCTTTTTCCAGTGTATGCTTAAGGTTTTCCAGAGTCTGACGAACCTGAGCTTCGATGCCGCCTTCGACCACATGGCCTTGCGCGTCGATGGGGATTTGGGCGGTAAACAAAATACCATTGCCGATGGTGGCCCATTCCAAGGGTGAGGGCGAGTTGTACAAATCGGTCTTTACGGTGGTGATCATGGAAAGCTCCATAAGGGGGTTTAAAGGAAAGTTTTTCGTCACAAAAGACTTAGCGTTCGCCGCCGGCGAGCTGTTTTTCTAAGGTGCTGACCGCGAGAAAACCTAGCTGGCGAAAGGGTTCGGGCGGCATCCATGATGGCCGACCGAACAGTGTTTCAACATCAATTGCATTTTGTTGAAGGGCTAGGTCTGCCAAAGCGCCGCCGAGCAGCCAGCCTTTGACAATGCCGACCCCATTGCAGCCGATGGAAGCAAACAACCCCGGTTTGAGTTCCCCCCACAAGGGTGCGCCGTTGGCGGTCAAGGAGGTGGATCCCCCCCACCATTGCTCCAATTGCTGGGTCCCTTGCATATCCGGAAAGCGTTTACTTAGGCTTCGTTGCAAAATGTCCTGAATTTCCGCCCCGCCCTCTTTTTCATAGCTGTACATGCCACGCACCAAAAGACGGCCATCGTCGGTGGTGCGAAAGGTCGTGCCCAAACGATGGGCCGGAAGCAAACCCCATTGACCTTGTGCGCTGGTGTGGGCGCGTTCTTGTGCGTTGAGCACAGGCGTGATTCCGGCGTAGGTATAAATGGTCACACTACGTGAGCGGCCAACCCCCAGCCCTTTTGCAAAAGCGTTGTTGGCGAGAAAGACCTGGGGAGCCTGCACTTGGCCCACAGGGGTTTGAACCCGCCAACCACCGCGATGCCGTTCAAGGCTCAACGCCGGGGTGTTTTCGTGCACACTAATCGACCTGGGCAATCGCCGGGCGATGGCATCAATCAGGTGAACCGGATTGACCAGTCGATTACCCGGCAAGGTTATGGCGCTGCGGTAATAGGTTGAGCCGGTGATGCGCTGCAACTGCCGCCCATCAAGGGGCTGACAGGGTTGACCGCTGGCCTGCAAAAAATCGGCAAGCTTAAGCAAGGCGGCTTCGCCCCGAGGGGTGGCTGCGGCTTTGAAAATTTGACTTGTTTGATCGGCCGGGGGCAGTTGCGCGTGCTCCATCATATCTTGGTGGGCCTGCCGGTAGAGCTTAAAAATGGTGGCCGCATGGGCCGGTTTGAGCGCACTCAATGTGGTTTCCAGCACAAAGCCAGAGTTGCGCCCCGGCGAGCCTCCGCCGACCCGCTCTGCCTCCAGCACACAAATTATCGACTGCGGGCGCATCTGCGCCAGCCGTTTGGCAATCGCCAGACCGGTATATCCGGCACCAATCACAATGGCGTCGCAGCGGTGGTCCGCTTGCAAAGGCTGGCTAATCAACGGCGGTTCTAAAGCTTTATCCCAACCGCAAGGCTGCACGTAAGCGGGAAATGGTGACGATGACATCTCGGTAGTCCTCGAATGGATCCGGCAAAAACATTACAAATATTTGAATATGAAAAGTAAATTCATATATGAATTAATTTGCGCATTTATCCTTTTTTTATACCACCTTATATGTTTATGTGTTTATATATTTCTGAAATTAGATTTGAGTATATAAATGGCAACGATTCAAAAGCCCATAAAATGGCAGGGTCGAGACGATCTGGAAGAACCCTCCCCGGCGCAGCGCTGGCACCACCGTGTTGTGCTGTCGCCCACCGACGACGCCTTGGACCCGGCGCAGTGCTGTGGACTGATCGGTTTTGCCTGTGACGCTGGCGTGACACGTAATCGTGGCCGCAGCGGTGCCGCCGCAGGGCCTGCGGCACTGCGCGAACAGCTGCGCAATCTCTCCTGGCATGGCGGCGATCGCCACCTCATCGATTTTGGAAACGTTGTGGTCGAGGACGATGGCCTAGAAGCCGGCCATAAACTGCTGGCCACGCAGGTGGCCGATGCCTTGGCAAAAGTCGCCCGCTTGTTGGTGGTCGGCGGCGGCCATGAGACGGCGTTCGGCAGTTTTAGTGGTCTACACAAAGCCCTTGGCGCAGATACTAAGATCGGCATCATCAACCTGGATGCCCATTTTGATTTGCGCCGCCCCGGCCCCGCTGGACCGTCATCCGGCACGCCATTTTTTCAGATTGAGGCTTTGAGCGGAGCCGATAACTTCCATTATTTTTGCCTGGGCGTGGCCAAAGAAACCAACGCGCAAGCCTTGTTCCAGCGCGCCGACGATTGGGCCGTGCGTTATCGCCTCGACACCGAGATGAGCATGACCCAGCTGGCGCAAATCAAAGCCGAGTTGGCGGCCTTTACCAAGCCATTGGACGCCCTATATCTGACCATCGATATGGATGTTCTGCCTCATTACCAGGCCCCTGGGGTCAGTGCACCGGCGGTACGCGGAGTAGCCTTTGAGGTGATCGAAGCGGTGATCGGCCAAGTGATTGAGTGCGCACAAGATTGTCGCTTTGGATTGCCGCTGGTGGAGTTGACGGAACTCAATCCCAGCTACGACTTACAAGGTGTTACGGCACGCACCGCCGCGGTCCTGGCGAGTGCGCTGCTGAAAAACGATTTTTAATGTACGGCTGGACGAAAACGGTCCGGAAAAATATCAAAACCTAAGGGAGTATATAATGAACAAAATGCTGAAAACGCTTCTTGTCTCCGCTGCATTGACCACCGGTCTTGCATCGGGCGCAGCACAAGCTCAAGAACGGGTCTTCTTCGGGATCGCCACCGGCGGCACCGGCGGCACCTATTATCCGCTGGGCGGCATGCTGGCACAGGTGATCTCCAACAACAGTGATCTCAAAGGCAAAAAGCTGTCCGCAACCGCGGAAACGGGCAATGCTTCGGTTGCCAATGCGGGCCTTTTGGGCCGTGGCGCGATTGAATCCGCGTTCGTCGCAGCCGACGTCCTGGACGCCGCTTATAACGGTAAATCAGTTCAAAGGCAAAGCGATCACCAACCTGCGAGCACTGGGCGCGCTGTACCCCGAAACCGTGCAGCTGGTTGCACAGCCAGGCCTGAAAAGTTTTGCAGACCTCAAAGGTCGCTCCATCAGCTCCGGCTCCCCGGGTTCTGGGCAGTGGCAGTTGCTGGGTGATTTGCTGGCGGCTCATGGCATGAGCCGTGACGACATCAAAGAAGATTACTCTTCTTTCTCCCAGTCGGCCGAGAAGATCAAAGATGGCAACCTTGATGCATCCCTGATCACCGCCGGTTCCCCGACCGCTTCAATTGTCGAGCTGTCCAACGGCCACGACATCAGCATCATCCCGCTGACCGGTGCCCCGGTTAAGAAATTGCAGAAAACACAGCCTTACTACGCCGCTGTGATACTGCCCGCCGGTACCTATAAAGGCATCGACAAAGACGTCGAAACCTTGGCGGTCCGCGCCATCTGGGCAACCCACGCCGGTTTGTCCGACGACATCGCTTATGCCGTCACCAAGTCTTTGTACGAAAACGTCGATACATTGGCGAAAGTCCACGTGAAGGGTAAAGAAATCAGCCTGAAAACCGCACTGGAATCCGTGTCCATCCCATTGCACCCCGGCGCTGAGCGTTATTACCGTGAAAAAGGCCTCATTAAGTAAGCGGCTGATGCAGCTGGGTGCCGCCACCTCTATGGTGGCGGCGCTCAGTGTGCAGGCCGCTGCACTGCGCATAGATGAGTCCCGATCAGACGTTCGACTGGCCTGTGTCGAACTGGTTGATCTCAAATTTGCATTGTCATTTATCCATTCGGTTTCCCTAACACCGGTACATGATCAGTACCGATTGTTGAATGACGACCAGGGTGGTTATCGGATTTTGCAGACCGAAGAACGTTTTTACGCCCACGGTCAGGGGCTGCCGTCAATGTATGGCGAGCCGGATGCGATCGCTTTCGAGCATCGTAATGGGCAGTTTATCTTGCGGCTTAAACGCCCAATAAACAATTTGATCGTGCGCACCGACAGCCGTTATAAAAACCGGCTTCATACCGGACAGATAACAATTAATCTAAATCAGTGGCCCGATACCGGACTGAGAATATACCCGACGGACCGCTGCGAATAAGCACGGAGATCAATGCCATGAACACGAAACCAG
>JAESUA010000088.1 GCA_016763255.1 Magnetovibrio sp.
GCAGTGCTGTTGATCAGCCATGACCGGCATCTGTTGGAGTTAACGACGGACCGCCTTTGGCTGGTCGCCGATGGCCAGGTCACCCCTTGGGAAGGGGATATCGACGATTATCGCCGCATGTCACTGCGCAACGAGGCACCGAAAGAGGCCAATCAAGCGTCTGAGAAGGACCGAAAGGCCGCCCGCCGGGCCTTACGCGGGAATTCGCAACGGGCCCAGTTAAAAGGACGCAATGGTTGACCTATGCCGAGGCCAGGCGTTTCCCATTCCGCTGCCGGTCTTCACCGGTCACAAAACCTGTACCAAACGAGATATGGGCGGCGAACCGGGTTCCAGGACTATACATTTTCCAGCCACTCCTTGAGGCGGGTCAGCTCCTGTTTTTGCTCGACGGTCGCCACATTCGGTGCCGCCTCGATGACCTTGTCGACCCAGATCACGCGCTTGCGTGTTTCCGCCACGTTACCTGTCGCTTCGAATGCGCAGGCATCGGACAGGGCCGCTGCGATCCGGCGCAAAACCTGGCCCTGCTTCGCCGCCTCCCTGAGGTCTGTTATTGTTGCGGCCAAGGTGTTGGGCAGCCCCGGCATGTCCTTACCAGCCATTCGTTCCAGTTCGACGATATATGGCTTTGCATCTTCCGCCGATCCATTCTCTATTTGGGCACGAGCCAGCCTGATCAGCTCTTCAGCCGTGGCTTTGATGCGTTTGATATACGTATCGTCCACCCACTCTTTAAGACTGTCATAAACAGGCTGACGCAGCGAAAGAAACTCAGGTTTGAACGCATAGTCCAACTGGGCTTTGACCCCGATGGGATCGTTGGCATCACGCAAAGTCAAAGCGGACTGCAGCTTTTGTTCCTCGGCATCGTCCCAGTCGCCGGTCTTGTCATCGACCCATAATTGCAGCTCTTCTTGCCAGCCTTTTTCACGAGATCCATTTTCGAATGGCTCTGCGATAAGAGCCAGATTTGCAATTACCTCTGGCAACAGGCCGCTGACGTTGGCGGCGCGGGCCAAGGCCAGATGTTTCTCGCTCGGTGACAGTTCACTGATCGCGTCCAGCGTCGCCTCGGCTTTTAGTGTGCATATCTGAATACTCTGGGCGTGAGCGACTTTGAACTCATCCGACATTTCACCAATGATGCGCAGCACGCCGGGCGGGTTGCAACTAAGATTGTTTTGGCCGCCAAACG
Organism: Magnetovibrio sp.; assembly: GCA_016763255.1. Lineage (GTDB taxonomy): Bacteria > Pseudomonadota > Alphaproteobacteria > Rhodospirillales > Magnetovibrionaceae > Magnetovibrio. The sequence goes on from JAESUA010000088.1 coordinate 1,199, forward strand.
CCTCGATCATCTTAAGCCTGGCCAGGTCTTTTTCGTCGTCAGTTGCCAGATCATTGGCCAGCTTCGCAGTAAGCTCTTCATGCGCTTCGATGACGTGCAGCTTGATGACACCGGATTGAGAGGCCAGCCATTCGACTTGCTCGGGATCGATTTCACCGTTGTCGGCAAAATCCTGTTTTATCTGCATCAACATGTCATTAACCGCCACCAGCATCTGAGTATGCTTCGCCAGTCTTTCTTCGTCTTCCAGTCCTGGATTCAATCGCAGTTTGGATTCGCCAATCAATGTGACATTTGAATGCTGGAAACCAAACGACGCCCGGGTCGAGGTGACCGAATTCTCGGGGTCAGCTTTGGCTTTTGCGGCAAAGACCTTCTGCAGATCGGCGTATAGTTTTTCATAGCGCTCCATCCGCACACCCCATTCTTTCCGCTCTGCAGAGCCTTCAGGCGGCTCATCTCCGATCTCGACAAAGGAGAATTTAATATCAAGAAACGGTGCCTCATCATCTTCGTTCACAGCAATTTGTATCAACGACAGATCAGCATTTTCCGGCTTCAGCATCATCGTGGCCGGGATGGCGGCGATGCTGCCGGAGTTGGGGTCGCCCATTTTCCGGGTGTTTTCCATGATGGCCGCCCGGTAGTCGTTGATCTCGTCCTGGGCGCTAAGGTTCAGATGGGTCAGGCCCTGCAGGTTCCCTTCCGAGGGTGCCTCTCCCTGGCTGTCAAGCGCACGCTGGAAGGGGCTGGGTTCACCATCATTGTCTGCGCTGATGCAACACATGATGCCGCCGTTGTACATATCGCCGCCCATCTGATCGAACTTCTGGGCGCTGCGATAGATAATCACGTTCATGCTGCCATCTTTAATTTCATCCGCGAACCCCGCGAGGAAGGTCTTCACCGCTGCCTCGTCAGTTTTTGCAATCGTGGTGTCGATAGCGACCGTGAACGGGTTGGCGACCACACCTTTGTCTACAAGTTTACGCACCTGCTTAGTGACGTCTTCGGGGCTGTATTTCTTGCGGTCATAAGAGATGTTGTGGTGAAACTCGCAAAGATATGTGTCAAGTTTCGGCTGGTTGTCTTCCCGCTGGGCCCGCTCCATTTCGTCAAGCTGGTCGTCGAAATCCTTTTCGGTACCACCCGGCAGCAAACCGTCTGTGTTCAGGCCCGCCTGCTGGTGGTCGGTGGCGTGATCCAGCACATACATGCTGGGTTCGTAATAGGCATCCGTCTGAACCAGCACCTTAAGGCCGCGTTTGGCCAGGTGACCGGCATCGCCCTGCGACCTTTCTTTGGTGTCCTCGCATGCGGTCAGGACCGCATTAAAACAACGGGACGCCGAATTCTTCAGGCTGAAATCGGCCTTGACGTCATCGCCCAGGAAACCGTCGGGAAACATGTCAGTCGTCTCCAGCATCCCGGTCTGAAAATCATCCTGGCTATAGGGTTTGGCGACCGCGATCAGCGTTACGATCTCTTCCTGGATCAAAGCCACCTGGTCAAGAAAATCGCGCATAGACCCCTTGCAGGCCGTGGCCTTAGCCATCAACCCCTGGATCTTATTAAGCGTCAGAGACCAAAGCTCCTCCAGGCCAGCATCTTCGAGACAGCGTTTGACGCTGAAACCTCGCTCGCCCAGTTCCAGACCCTCGACCATCTCTAACAACCCGTCGACCATCACTTTAACATACGGCGGCGGAGAAGCGCCCGTTTCGGGATCGTCCTGCGACAGGTTACGGAACCCAGCCACAGCCGGGTCGTCCAGAAAATCTGCCTCAAAATCATCAAACCGGTCAAGCCGTATGCCGCTGGGAAATTCAACTTTGGGCAGCTGCGCCACCCCAAGCCCGCGCAGGATCTCTGCGACATCCGGGGTCTGGCTGACCCAATGATCCAAAAGCTGCTCGGGTCCAACCGTGAAACCGCCGTGGCCAACCAGATCGCGCAGTTTCCCACTGTCTCCGGCGCCTAGTTCAAGAGTTGCGGCGCCGCCGATAGTTGCGTCCTTGTCAAAGGGAAATACCGTCAATGCGTTCTGGTCCCCGACTGCCATTATCCCACCGATGCGCACATTGCTCAGCTTGTTCAGCGCCATCAGGTGGTCGCGTTCAATCGCAGCTTTCAGCTCAAGCTCGTTTGCCACGCGTTTTTTGTCTGCGCCGATTTCTTCATCGGACATTCCCCCGCGGTCCGCCGCAGTTCCGAGTGCGGCAAGTTCCATGTCCGTCATCCCCGGCTTACCGCGCCCCGCCACAGCATTTTCAAAAGCCCGCTTTTTCAATGTGACGATGATCTCTTCGGCTTTTGTTTTGGGGTTTTCACCGGCGGCAATGGCGTCCCTGAATAAACTGGTGCCGTCAATAAACACACTTTCCCCGGCCAGCGACCGGCGCAAAACCCGGTCGAAATCTGCGTCCGACCAATTGCCTGGTGTTTCCAGCTCGCCCTCAGAGGAAAAGCCGCGTCGGACTTCTTCAAGAACCCGGGTGCCCGAAACAAGGATGGTATTTCCCTCCGGCACCCCAAGACTGGCTGCCGTCATTTTAGTGACGCTTTTGGTAAGTGCCGAACTGCCGGACCGGTGATACGTACCCACATTATCCAGCTGGGTTGGGTTGGCCTGCCAGCCCAGATCGCCGCTGTTAGGAATATTCGCGAACTTCATAAGAAACCCAAGCTGACGGGCCAACAACGCCTTCTGTTCGGGGCTGTCATCGGGAACTTTGGTCGACATATGCTGCAACGTCGCCATATTGACCGCCCAGCTTTCAATTTGATCGGCATTTGCCGGTGTCTGTCCATTGGGATACGAGACTTTGACCGCACCAAAAAAATCCGAACCACTGGTGATATCTTTGTTGGATCCGGCCCATAAGGCGGCCAGCCTGGACTGATTCTCGGGCGGGAAGGTCCTGTTCAGCACCTTGCTCAGGCCCGAATTCAACAGGTCATTCCGGCCTGGCCGTGGCGCCTGTGCCGGTGTTACCTTGCCGATATCGGTATCATTCCCATCATCGGCCGAGGCCAGACGCTGAGACGATTTGAGCAAGGGCACGACTTTGTCGCGCAGAATGGCGATGCCCAGATCGAAACGCTGTATACCTTCGGCCTTCTTCAGACCCTTGAGCAGCGCTTCAAACCCTGCTTTTTGCCCGGGATAGCGCCCCATCGCCTCTGCAACCAGCGGCAAGATCCGGGCTTTCAGGCCCTTATACGACTCGTAAAGCGAGTTCAGCTCATTGTCAGTTGCCCCATCTTTAGCCAGCCCACCTTTGGCCAGTTTATTTTCGGGCGTCTCGTCCGTTTCGATCTCTGCACCGTCGATCAGCAACTTAACCTTCGTAAATGTCTTTATGTCCATTGCTCTCAGCATGAATTTGACCTTTTTGGCCAAACCCGGAATGTGCTTTCCGTCCAGTGCAAGTATCAGGGTTTTTGAAGATTCATCCTCGACCTCTTCCACCTTACTTTCGGCAGCAGCGGTCCCCCAGGTGAATTTCCCCCCTCCACTGGCTTTTCTCAGCGGCCCGGCCAGCACCTTACCGTCTTTGGTCCGGTGAACAACCATCCGCAAATCTTCGAACTTGTTACTGGGCATGACAATTGCAAAACTATAAGCGCCCTTTCGCAGCTTTGGCATCACCTTCCCAAGATACATCTTGTAGGCTTCGACATCCGTCAGATCGCCCTCGTCCGGATCGCCCTCCATACCTTCCAGAGATCCGCGCAACGTATCCAGTTCACGCGCCAGCGGCTTGTTCATCACCGCCAGCGTATTTTCGAGATCCAGTTTTTCCTTTGCATCTGCCGGGGCAAGCTTGAGCAATTTCCCGACCGCAATAGCCACGGTTTTGCCAGCCTTTTCCAGGACTCCGATCTTACCCCCGACCTCGCCGGCCAGTCGTGCGACATCATTGGCTTTTTTTGCCTGAATCGCTTTGCCCAACTCGTCATTGCTTTTTGTGAACCCTTTAATCGCGGTCAGAAAAGCAGCGCCGGATTTAGCTTTTATTGAGGGTGGTTGCTCGCGCTCCCACCATTTGGTGTTCAGCTGAATTTCGGTTTTAGATTTCATTTCAGGCATTCCTTTGAAATCGGCACGGTATCTGAAGGTAGAGCAGTATCTGAAAGTGGCGCAGTATCGCAGTGATTAGGAGCCCAAATTCTCTGACCCGTTGCGCAGGCTTTGGCCGGTCAGAGCAATGCTCTGACCGATAGTTTTAGTATCTGGCTTCAATTAGTAACACCTATCTGACATTTCTCAAGGGGGCAGAACCCCGTCGATTTCCTTCGGTATTGTGACCACGCCCGCGCCCGGACAACAGCAAGCATATTGCCGCCGCCCCCGGGCCGAGTCTTAAATATCGGCGGCCCTCAGTATCAGCTACGCGCAGGGTTTCGGCGTCGATTGGTTTGCCTGCCTCGAGGCGGGGAAACAGAAGCCGCGCAGCGGCGGTAAGGTTTTGAGCGGGATCTGTCGGAAGGGATGCCGATGCCGCAGGCAAGGCGGATCTGGACCTGTCGCGCTTTCGTGCCGCCCCAAGTGCTCGTTTAAGCCACCTTTCGTTCGAAAGCGACCGGGCTTTTCCAGCCTAATGTTGAGTGTCGGCGTCGCGGATTGTAGAAGCCATTGATGTATTCAAAGATCGCCATCTCAGCCTTCCTACGGGTTTCCCATGTGTCGCGCCAGATCAGTTCCGCCTTGATGGTTTTGAAGAAGGTTTCCACAGCCGCATTGTCATAGCAATTTCCTTTACCACTCATGGAAACCTGGAAGTCGTATTGGCGCAAGATCTTCTGATAATCGTGCGAACAATATTGGCTGCCACGATCCGTGTGATGGATGCAGCCCTTGGGTGGCGCGCGGAAAGCAATCGCCATCTTCAGAGCACGGATCGCCAAGTCGCGCTTCGAACTGATGCGTGGGGGCAATTCCAAAATGGGTTCGTTGCGTGTCACAGAGCCGACCATGCCGCGTAAGGTTCGTTCTGCAACAGCATAGAATGATCCACCCGTCAGATAGCGGTGGTATTCCATCGCGCACATTGGCATCATTAGAAGCAAGCTGGAAAAGTGGATATGAACCTGTTGCAACGGGCGATATTCTGGTGATCGACGAGGCTGGAATGGTTGGCACAAGGCAACTAGAGCGCGTGATGGGCCAACTGCAACAACAGGGGTGCAAAGTGGTTCTGGTCGGCGATCCAGATCAACTCCAACCTATTCAAGCAGGCAAACCGTTCAGAGACATTGCTCAGAACAACGGCGCAGCACGACTAACAGAAATTCGGCGTCAAAATTCTGCATGGCAACGTAAAGCGTCACGTGATCTGGCCAATGGTCATACCGAAATGGCATTGCAAACCTATGCGGATCAGGGGGCGGTTCACAATTCCTTGGATAGAGATCAAGCCATCACCGCATTGGTGGATGACTATATCGCGGATTGTGAACGCAACGGACAGGAAACAACCCGCCTTGCAATGGCGCATCGGCGCATAGACGTGCATGCAATCAACCAAGCCATTCGAAGTGCGCGTAATGCTTCGGGATTACCCAAACAGGAAACCCTGTTCAAAACAGATAACGGCCCCCGCGCATTTGCAAATGGAGATCGCATTTTGTTCACACGCAACGACAAAATACTCGGCGTTCGCAACGGCATGCTGGGCACGGTCACAGATGTTGGTGGCAGACTACTATCCGTGCAATTTGATGCGGATGAAGGTGGTCTAGGTCGTGCCCTGACGTTTTCACCGCAACAATTCCCATCCATAGACCACGGCTTTGCTGTCAGCATTCACCGTTCGCAAGGATGCACGATCGATAGAAGCTATGTCCTATTCAGTCGAACAATGGACAAAAACCTGACCTACGTTGCACTTACACGCCACAGAGAAGAAACCAAATTCTACACCGCACCGGATATTGCGCCAAAACACATACGGTCTGAACCAGAATTATTCGCCCCGAGAGATTTCAGGGCACGGGCTCCTGTTCGAAGTCGTTAGTAAAGCGGACATAATGCTAACAAAAAACCAAGGCCATACCCAGCTGTGCTGTGCCAAGTAATTTGTCCCTTTTAGATTAAGCGACCAAAGCGGTCATCTGACTAAAGCTGTCGATTGCAGCATGGTGAACAGACTTTCGCAACGCGTGTAAAGCAACCAACGCCCATGTAGGAGCTAGACCTAACCGTTTTTGGAGTTTCCAGTCGTAGGGCACATCTAACCGAGTTGATAACTATAGGGTATTCAAGTAGATTTAAGTTATTATGGCTTTGGAAGGTTTTGGATTCGTGTTTCGTTTTATACAATATTCATCTCAGATATTTGCAATTTTAATTATTCTCGTTTCAGTGCTGTTCATCTATTCAAGTGGTGTTGAAAGTATTTTTGACCGACCTATGGACATCCAAAGGGTTAGTTTTCCAATTTTGGCGGCCGGCCTATCCTTGCTTTTGTTTTGTTATAGACCTCATTGGAATGTAGTTTTGGCGGAGCGCATAGCGAAGCTATTTATGGTGGGTATCGCAATCCTTTCTGCCTGCGTGGTGGTGGTCGTACTTGTAGACATCATCTCCGAAACGAACCAAGAAATTAATGGATACCAAGAAAGAGCTGAGCGCGTCAAAAACCTCTTCGAACCAACCAGCTCGCACTTACCTAGTTTATCCCCCCCGCAGGAATGGTCTTTTTTTAACGTTGTCGCCAGCAACATTAAATCTTGGGGCCATCGGCCTTGGCTCAATTGGGTAAATGGCGCACTTAGCGTTTTGCTTGTCGTAGTTTTCTCATCTACGCTTCTTTATGGAATAAATGCCGCGACTAAAGATAACGAAAGCTCTCCTCCACCCAATCGCACCAAGGCTGATATCATTGCCGATCTCGAACGACGTATTTGGGCGCGAGCGTATTTCTTGAAATTGCGGGCGGTCTTGGCCCTCGTTCTAATAGTGACGGTTTTGGCGGTAGGGGGGAATTTCATCTACTACGCTGGACAAATTATCGAAGTTGAGAGCAGAGAAGTTACACGTTTGGACAAAATACTTGCGGTACGGACGACCTTGCAAAAAGAAGCGTCAAATATTGAGCTCCAACTGAGACAAAGCAGGGAGACTGCCTCTGTTGCCCAACTAGTATTTCTTTCGGCAAAAGCAGTGGAAACACCGGATATTCCAGTCATGTCAGAAGCCACTCGAAAATTAAATAGCACTCTGCAGATTGTGGGTGAATGGCAGGTTTTTGCATTGGAAATTTGTGCTTTGATAATTGAGGAAACCCTTATCGCACCGCCGTTGCGAAATTTGTGTCGTGCAAGTCAAGAGACTGCGGCTCAACGACAGCTTGAAAATCTTCAAATCGAGCGA
>JAESUA010000089.1 GCA_016763255.1 Magnetovibrio sp.
ATGCCGACTTTGAGGGGTCTGATACTTCTTACACAACCGATCAGTTAGTTAAGCTTAGCAGGCAAGCACGCCGAAGACGAACACCACCATAAGCGCTATTCCGGACCCGAAGAGGCCTCTCCAGGCCTTGGTTGGCGGAGCAGGTGTCTTGAAAGTCGCGAACTTGAGATCAGAGGTTAGGGCGTTTTTCCTCGGGTCATCATTGAAAGCCATCATGTAGACCGCGTAGGCGGTGTCTGCAGCAAGACCCTGCGTGAACTCGAACTTAATGGTCTTCCCCTTCTCAAAGTACTCGTAGAAGAACTCACTAAAGGCGTTGACGTCTTTGATGTCGGTGGTCACCGTGGTGGTGCGGTTGGCGGCCTCTTCTACATTGCGCGCGATTTCTTGGGTCGCGGCACCTTGCTCTTCGACTGCTGCGGCGATGGTCGAGGTGATTTCATTGATGGTGTTGATGGTGCCGCCAATGGACTCAATCGCGTGCACCGCTTCTTTGGTGGCGTTTTGAATGCCGCTGATCTGCGCGGTGATTTCTTCGGTCGCTTTGGTGGTCTGACTGGCGAGATTTTTAACTTCCGATGCGACCACGGCAAAACCTTTGCCCGCATCGCCGGCCCGCGCCGCTTCGATGGTAGCGTTGAGCGCCAACAAATTGGTCTGATCGGCGATGTCGGTGATCAGGGCCACCACCTCGCCGATTTTGTGGGCGGCGTTGGCCAAGCCTTGGACCTTGATGTTGGCGTGATCGATTTCGCTGACCGCATTGGCGGCAACCTGTGTCGATTGTGAAACTTGACGCGCGATCTCGGTGATGGAGCTCGACAATTCTTCCGCTGCCGCTGCCACGGTTTGCACGTTGCTTGAGGCTTGCGCGGCGGAATTGGAGATGCTCGATGCTTTGCGTGAGGCGTCTCCGGCCATGGAGGACATGGATGTCGAGGTGTTTTCCAAAGAACTCGACATCGACGACAGCTCACTTACGACGTTGGAAATGTTGCCTTCAAACGTTGATGCGATGGCTTCCAGGGCCAAGCGCCGCTGTTCTTTTTGCTCTTGCTCGAGGCGTTGGTTGGAGGCCAGTTCTTCGTTGTGCAGCATGCTGTCTTTAAACACTTGCACCGTGCGCGCCATTTCGCCGATTTCGTCGTGCATGTCCTGGGCGGGCACATCGACTTTGGTATCACCTTGGGCAAGGTGGCTCATGGTTTGGCCCAATAATTTCAGCGGGGCACCCAAACGCCAGCGTGTGAACCAGATCATGGCCGCTAGCAGGATCATCAAAACAATGCCCACGACGATGGACGATGTTTCAGACAGGAAACTGGCTTGGGCCACCGCGGAATTGACCACCGTCGCACTTTGTTCGCGTGATTTGTCGATCTCGGCAAACAAGCTGTCGATGCCTTGGATGGCGGGGGCGTCATCAATGATGATTTCACGCGCAATTTCATCGGCGCGTGCGCCTTGCTTGACCATCTGTTCGGCGCGCTGCAGGCCTTGTGCATAAGCCTTGATTACAGACAAAATCTCGTCGAGCGCGCGTTCCTCGACGCTGTTCACGCCGATGGACTTGTAAGCGTCCAAAGCCACGCGAATTTCACGTAACTTGCCGTGGAACAAAACAATTTGCAAACGATCTTGGCTGAGCAAGTAATCCTTGTACTGGTGCAACATGCCGCCAAACCCAAGCGCCTTGTAGACCGAGTTTAAATAAGCACTCTTGCGCGACGGCCCGGCTTCGAACGCTTGCCATGCACCACCGGCTTTTTGCACTTGGTTTGATGTGACCAAGGAACTGGCGACGATGGCCGCAGCCGACAGGGCGAGCATTATGGAAATGATTGTGCCGATGGTGCTGATTCTAAGTTTGTTCATGTATCTGGCGCTCTTTTTGATAAGTTTTGGTCTTTAGGGGCGAAGCGGTCTTTGGCCTAGAGACCGTTTTCTTCGATAAACGCGTCCAAGCGTTGGCTGGCGAGATTGATTTGCGCCACCACGTCTTTTTCGGTTTTATCGTCCACGACTTCACCGCCGTAATAGATCGCCACGCTGGCCAGCGAATCGCCATCGATCAGGTAATAGACCAAGTTGTCGAGAAGCGTGCCGGAGCGCATATACGCCGCGCTGGTTGTGTCCAGATCGCCAGATGGGACGGGAACGGCTTGGAGGTCACTGGATTGTAAAAGGGTGTTGAGCTTGCCCCGAAAGGCCACCATCTCAGCGTCTATGTCCGTGTTGCTGGTCGTGGTGGGCTGGAGGGCGCGCAACCCTTCAATCCATTCATCGTCGAGGGCAATGTTCGCCGACAAAACCAAAATTACATCGTTGATGTTGTGCCAAATTGAAACGACGTTGCTCGGACTCAATTCAAGATTATCGGTGGCGCGGCTGTGCCCGCTGGTCATCCATACACCGATGGCCAGCGAAACGATCATCAATCGTTTCAACATTGTTTTTAATACCCATTCCCATGACGCTTAAGCGCCCCGTTATCCAAGTGTTTTGGTGCTTCCCCACACCGGGGCGGTGCTTCCCCACACCGGGGCGGTGCTTCCCCACACCGGGGCGATGCTTTTGTGCATCGGCAATTTTTATTGTGTGTGCAAATGTCCATGATGAATATGTGTGAACGAAAATGTCATGGACCGTTGTTATATTACAACTATCACATGTTCGTATATTAGCAGTACGTTACAAAGTATTACATCCCCTGGGCGTTGTTAGTATTTCATATGCACTCATGGGGTGGTGTATTCATGGTCCGGTGGTTGCGTGCCCAGTTGTCCTTACAGGCAGAGGCTCGTAAAAAGGGCGGTAATGATTTGTTTCCGTCAGACGTGCTATACCCTCGTGCTATATAAGCCGGGTGGGATTCGGCTCCCCAAGGGCATTTTTGTTTCACTGTGATTTAAGGCGAACGTGACATGGCAGGCCATTCCAAATTTAAGAACATCATGCATCGTAAAGGCGCGCAGGATAAAAAACGCGCCAAGGTCTTTGCCAAGCACGCCCGTGAAATTTTTGTCGCGGCAAAATCGGGCATGCCCGATCCCGATAAAAACCCCCGCTTGCGCACCGCCATTTTGGCCGCGCGCGCGGTCAACACGCCCAAGGAAAATATCGCCCGCGCCATCAAGAAGGCTGAAGGTGGTGGCGGTGAAAATTATGAAGAGGTGCGCTACGAGGGTTATGGCCCCGCAGGCGTCGCGGTGATCGTCGAAGCCTTGACCGACAACCGCAACCGCACCGCATCCGAAGTGCGCTCCACATTCACCAAACACGGCGGTAACTTGGGCGAGACCGGTTCGGTCGGCTTTATGTTTGAACGCACCGGCACGATTCAATATGCCGTGGCCACCACCGATGCCGATACCATGTTTGAAGCCGCGCTCGAAGCCGGTGCCGCGGACGTGGCCTCTGACGAAGAAACCCACGACATCAGCTGCTCGCCGGATGATTTTGCCGCGGTGCGTGATGTCCTGGCCAAGCAGTTTGGCGACCCGATCGAAGCAAGCTTGGAGTGGAAGCCCAATATCACCACCGATCTTGACGAGCAGGCCGCCAGCACCATGCTCAAACTGCTCGACGTCCTGGAAGACAATGACGATGTGCAAACCGTGTCGTCGAATTTCGAAATTTCCGACGAAATTCTCGCCAAACTCAGCGAATAACCAGAACGGGGCAGCGAAAGCATGCGCATTATCGGCATCGATCCGGGATTGCAACGCACAGGTTGGGGCGTGATCGAAGCGCGTGATAATCGCCTGAGTTTCATTGCCGAGGGCACCGTGACCTCAACGCCGAAAACCGCGTTGGCGGATCGGTTGCTGCAATTGCATGACGGCTTGGTTGAAGTGATCGAAACCTGGGCGCCGGAACAGGCGGCGGTGGAAGAGACCTTCGTCAACAAAAACCCGGCCTCAACCTTGAAACTTGGCCAAGCACGCGGTATCGCGATGTTGGTGCCGGCGCGCATGGGGCTGGTGGTCGGCGAATACACACCCAATCTGGTGAAAAAAACTGTGGTTGGCGCAGGTCATGCGGCCAAAGAACAAGTTATGATGATGGTGACAAGATTACTGCCGGGCTCAGGAAATGCCGGACCGGATGCCGCGGATGCCTTGGCGGTGGCAATCTGCCATGCTCACCATCGTGAAACGCACAACCGCATTATTGCCCAGACGGTTCGGGGGACGCGCAGATGATTGCATTGCTGAAGGGACGCATTGAAGAAGTCGGTGATGGCTGGGCCATCGTCGATGTGAACGGCGTCGGTTATTTGGTGTTTTGCTCCTCACGCACGCTGGGCCAATTTAGCATTGGCGAGGCCGCGACGGTGCACATCGAAACCCATGTGCGCGAAGACCACATCCATCTTTATGGGTTTTGCAATACCAACGAACGTGAATGGTTCAAACTGTTGACCACCGTGCAAGGTGTCGGTGCCAAGGTCGGCTTGGCGCTGTTGTCGGTCTTGTCTGGCGATGAGTTGACCCACGCCATCGCCGCCCAAGACAAGGCCCAGGTGGGCCGCGCCAACGGGGTTGGCCCCAAATTGGCCGGGCGCATTGTTACAGAGCTCAAAGACAAGGTCGCCAAGATGGCCCTCGGTCTCGGCGTTGGCACCAAGGGCGTTAAGGCCAATGCCCCGGCCGCATCCGGTGGGGTGTCCGATAAAACCCGTGACGCCACATCGGCGTTGGTTAACCTGGGCTATTCACCGTCCGACGCGTTGTCTGCGGTCAGCCATGCCGCAGGAAAATTGGGTGAAGATTGCGACGTGTCGGCCCTGATCAAAGGCGGTCTGGCGGAGCTTGGGCCTAAGGAACACGGCTTATGAGCGACGAAGACCGCATGGTCGATACCGAGGCTGGACACACTGATGGTGCTGAACACGCGCTGCGTCCGACTTCGTTGGAAGAATTTGTCGGTCAGCAAAAGCTACGCGAAAACCTTGGTGTCTTCATTCAGGCCGCACGTGCGCGGGCCGAAGCCATGGATCACACGCTTTTTTACGGTCCACCTGGGTTGGGCAAAACCACTTTGGCGCAAATTGTTTCGCGTGAATTGGGTGTGGGTTTTCGCGCCACGTCGGGCCCGGTGGTGGCCAAGGCCGGTGATTTGGCGGCGATCCTCACCAATTTGCAACCCAACGACGTGTTGTTTATCGATGAAATTCATCGCCTCAACCCGGTGGTCGAAGAAATCCTTTACCCGGCCATGGAAGACTTTCAGCTTGATTTGATCATCGGTGAAGGTCCGGCGGCGCGCTCGGTGCGCATCGATTTGCCGCCGTTCACCTTGATCGGCGCGACCACCCGTTCGGGTCTGATCTCGACCCCGCTGCGCGATCGTTTCGGCATCCCTTTGCGGCTGCAATTTTATTCCCCTGAAGAATTGGTTGGAATCGTGCAACGCGGGGCGCGCTTGCTGGGGATCGAAATGACCGAAGACGGGGCCATGGAAATTGCCAAGCGTTCGCGCGGCACCCCGCGTGTGGCCGGGCGCTTGCTGCGTCGGGTGCGTGATTTTGCCAATGTTGCGGGCCGCGCTGTGGTCGATGCGGTGGCC
>JAESUA010000090.1 GCA_016763255.1 Magnetovibrio sp.
GCTTTGCTTTGTAAAGATTCCAGTGTTGCTGCGGATCTATTCAGCGTATGAAGTTTGGAACCGTGTTTAATCCTCCCCAGGGACCGTACCGTTATGGCTGACATTGCACTGCTGTCAATTTTCATTCCGACGTTCTTTTTTGTCTCGATCACTCCGGGTCTGTGCATGACCCTGGCGTTGACCATGGGTATGACCATCGGCGTACGCAAAACCTTGTGGATGATGAGTGGCGAGCTGATCGGTGTCGGCACCGTAGCGGCGGCCGCCGTGTTGGGGGTGGCTGCGGCGGTGGCGCAATACCCGGATGTTTTTGTTTATTTGAAATTGTGCGGCGGGGCTTATCTAGCCTTTTTGGGGGTGCAGCTGTGGCTTTCTAAGGGCCGCATGGCGGTGCGCCTGGACGACGATGTCGCCCCGGCGCAGCCACGCCGCACGGAACTGGCGGTGCAAGGCTTTGTCACCGCCATCGCCAACCCCAAAGCCTGGGCCTTCATGATTTCCCTGCTGCCGCCGTTCATCAAGATGGACCAAGCCCTCATACCGCAGCTGAGCCAACTGGTGGCGATCATCTTGGTGCTCGAACTGATCTGCTTGCTGATTTACGCCACCGGTGGAAAGTCACTGCGCACATTCTTGCAGAGCTCCGGCAATGTGCGCATGCTCAACCGCATCGCCGGAACCTTGATGGTCGGGGTTGGCGGGTGGCTAGCCTTTCTTTAAATGCGTATGGCCTAGCCATTATTGCGACAGCCCCCCCCTACTTGGTGGGCTCAAAGGTCGCTTTTTCAACCAATGTTGGATAGAAATAACCCATGGTGAAATCGGTATCGAGCGCGACCGTGCCGGTGCCTGAAACCGTGTCCCCAACCGAGACTTTTTGCTGGCTGGTGAATATCACCCGGTCCGTATCGCCGGAACCGGTACCATCTTGCAGATGAATGAAATTGCGCCGCATGATGCCGTTGTTCACTTTAATGACCGTGCCGGTGATGGTGACCTGTTTGCCACCAAGGGCGATGCGATTGGCGTGAAGATCGGATACGCTCACGCTTTCAGCGGCCTCGACGCTGGCCGTCGTGATGAACGCTGTTAAGGCCAAGGCAACGAGGGAATTGATTGATGATTTCATTGGGTTTTCCTATGTGTTTCGTCTTGGAGTGTGGTGTCGCGGGTTCATTTTGAATCTCTCCGGCTCGCGTGTCCAGATGTTACAGATGGCTTCGTATGACGTGAGGCCCTTCAGTATCTTCATATACCTTGTGTATGCTCAAGGCACGTTTGGTTGTATTTCCAAGATACCGAACATTTTTCTCGACCCTGGACGACAGTAAGATCGAAGTGCTTCAAAATGGCTTGAAGGTGAAGTGGAACCGATCTTAAAGTTATTGAGGTCCAATAAGAACTTACCCGAAGGGTGGTGAACGCTGCCGAATGTCCTATATTATGGGCTAACGATTTAATTCATGAGCTTGTGAGACCCATTTCATGCCCGAATTCGATTATGACCTGATCACCATCGGTGCCGGTTCCGGCGGCGTGCGCGCCTCGCGTATGGCGGCACGCACCGGCGCACGCGTTGCGGTGGTGGAAGAAAGCCGCGTCGGCGGCACCTGCGTGATGCGCGGCTGTGTGCCCAAAAAACTGTTGGTTTATGGTTCGCACTTCGGACACGATTTTGCCGACGCGCGCGGTTTCGGCTGGAAAGTGAGTGAGCCGACGTTTGATTGGGGCGAGTTGATCGCCAATAAAAATGCCGAGCTCAATCGCCTGGAAGGCATCTATCACCGCATCTTGCGTGAAAACAAGGTCGATCTTCTGGATGGCCGTGGGGTGGTGACGGGGCCCAATTCGGTTGAGGTCAACGGCAAGACCTATACGACGAAACGGATTTTGATCGCCACTGGGTCGTGGCCACATCTGCCGGACGTGCCAGGTATCGAGCTCGCCATTTCATCGAACGAAGCGCTGGATTTGGATGAATTTCCCAAGCGCATCGTGATCGTCGGCGGTGGTTACATCGCGGTCGAGTTTGCCGGTCTGTTCAATGCCATGGGCGCAGACGTCACCATCATCATCCGCGCGGGCAACATCCTGCGTGGCTTTGATGACGACATCCGCAACACCCTGGCCCAGGAAATGGAAAAGTCAGGCGTCACCATTCATCGTGAATGCGTCGTGCGTTCGATTGAAAAGTTGGGTGAAAAAGAAGGTGAAGGTTTCTCGGTCCGCCTGCATGGCAGCGAAACCATCGGCTGCGATCAAGTGTTTTACGCCACCGGGCGCACCCCCAATACCAAGGGCATCGGCCTCGAAGATGCGGGCGTCAAGCTCTCGGACCGTGGTGCGGTGGTGGTGGATGAATATTTCCAGACCGCAACCCCCTCGATTTTTGCCCTGGGTGATGTGATTTCGCGGATCGAGCTGACCCCGGTGGCGATCAACGAAGGCATGGCCTTTGTCGCCACCCAATTTGAAAACACGCCGACGCCGATGGATTACGATAATATTCCTGCGGCGGTGTTCTCCCAACCGCCCGTGGGCACCGTCGGTTTGATGGAAGCCCAAGCCCGTGAGCGCGGCGAAGTGGACATCTATATGTCGCGCTTTCGGCCCATGAAGCACACCCTTTCGGGGCGTGATGTGCACGCCATGATGAAGCTGATCGTGGATCGTGAAAGCCAGCGCGTGGTCGGCCTTCATATGGTTGGTGATGATGCGCCGGAGATCGTCCAGGGCTTTGCCGTGGCGCTCAAATGCGGTGCCACCAAGGCGCAATTCGACGCCACGGTGGGCATCCATCCCACCGCTGCCGAAGAATTTGTCACCATGCGCGACAAAGTCCCCGATAATGATGATGATGGTTGAACGGGGCTATTCCCACAAATTTGGTTGAGAATCGGTGTTTTTGCCACCTTTGCCCTAGAAAATTAGGCCAAAGCGGGGTATCCACTGGCTTAACCAGCCTTAGGACCTCCCCGGTTTAGCAAGGCACGAGCAATAGGCTAACGAACAAAAGGAATTGAGCCCATGTCCGAACAGTGGACACCCGCGAGCTGGAGAACCAAAAAAGCCATCCAGATGCCGAATTATCCGGATCAGGCCGTTTTGGATGAAGTTGAGCAGCGCATTGGGAATTTTCCGCCGCTGGTCTTTGCCGGTGAAGCGCGCAAGCTGAAAAGCAAATTGGCTGATGTTGCCCAAGGCAAAGCCTTTTTGCTGCAAGGTGGCGATTGCGCCGAAAGTTTTGCCGAATTTCATCCCGACAACATTCGCGATACCTTCCGCGTGTTGTTGCAGATGGCCATCGTTTTGACCTATGGCGCGGCTTTGCCGGTGGTTAAGGTCGGCCGTATGGCGGGCCAATTCGCCAAGCCGCGTTCGGCCGATACCGAAACCATCGATGGTGTGGAACTGCCGTCCTATCGTGGCGACATGGTCAACGGTATGGAGTTCACCGAAAAAGCCCGTATTCCCGATCCCGAACGCTTGGTCCAAGCCTTCAATCAGTCGGCGGCAACGCTCAACCTTTTGCGCGCCTTTGCCTCGGGTGGTTTTGCCGATTTGCACAAGGTGCAGCGCTGGAACCTGGGGTTTGTCAAAGACAGCCCGTTTGGCGAGCGCTATCGCGATATGGCGGTGCGCATCCAGGAATCACTCGACTTTATGGCGGCATGCGGCATGAACTCGCAGACCACCAAGCATATCCGTGAAACCTCGTTTTTCACCTCGCACGAAGCTTTGTTGCTGAACTACGAACAGAGCATGACCCGCGTCGATTCCCTGACGGACGAGTGGTACGACACTTCGGCGCATATGCTGTGGATCGGTGAACGCACCCGTCAATTGGATGGCGCGCACATTGAATTTTTGAAAGGTGTCGGCAACCCGGTGGGCTGCAAAGTCGGACCGTCGATGGAACCCGATGAGTTGATCCGCTTGATCGATGCGCTGAACCCGGACAACGAAGCGGGACGTTTGACCCTGATCACACGCATGGGCGCGGACAAAATCGGTAATATTTTGCCGGGCCTGATCCGGGCGGTGCAGCGCGAAGGCCGCCACGTGGTTTGGTCGTGCGATCCGATGCACTCCAACACGGTGAAAAGCTCCAGCGGTTATAAAACCCGCCACGTTGACGCCATTTTGGCCGAGGTCAAAGCCTTCTTCCAGGTGCACAAGTCTGAGGGCAGTCATGCCGGTGGGGTGCATTTCGAAATGACCGGCCAAGATGTCACCGAATGCGTTGGTGGCGGTCAGGAAATTAAGGATGCTGATCTGTCGCTGCGCTATCACACCCATTGCGACCCGCGCCTCAACGCCACCCAGGCTTTGGAACTGGCATTTTTGTTGGCCGAACAGTTAAAAGAAGAACGCATGGCCAAAGAGGTCGGCGTGGTGGGCTAAAGCCCTAGGCCACACCTTCACAAATTAAAAAGAGGCCTCAAATGTGGGGCCTCTTTTTTTGTGGAAAACCAAGCCTGTGCACCCTGCACTTATTTATTACACATCTGCAATATCGAGCTGTTTGATCAAGGCATGGGCATGGGCGCACTGGTCGGGGCCATGGCGCTGAACCAGGGCAGCGGAGTGCTCGGCTGATTTAAGCTGCGCTTTGAGTCCCTTGTACAGCCCGCGCAGCAATAAGATTGCGCCGCGTTCGTCCAGGTGCCAGTTGCGGCTGGCTTTGCCCTCGGTCGGGTAGGCGGCACATGGCGGACGATCCGCATTGATGGCATCTTGAAAAATAAGGATTTGCTTGGCGGGGTTATGGAAAAAGAGGGCAGCCTCCATCAGCACATTGTCGACCGAGGTTGAGGCGATTTTGTGTTCGTACAGGTCGTGCCACTCGAACGTATTGTCGGCGTGTTTAAGGTAACGAATGGCCGACAGACATATGTCATGGCCGTGTTGAAAAACTTCTTCCCCAGCCATGTCTTCCAAGGCATGAAAAAGGCCCAACAACACGCGCCGAGACAGGACCTTGCCGGCCTTCAAAAGTTGCTCTGATTGGGTTGGATCGCGTGGCAGCAAATGTTCGATGCGGACCGTGATCATACGCCTAAACATGGCGTGGCGATTGTGATCAATAATTTCCAACTGGCTGCGCTGCAGGCACATCTTGTTCTGGCGATGGAAAAAACTGGGGGTGTGCTCAATGCGCTGAGCTTTGTAGTGGTTGCGAAAGCTTTCAATGGTGTCGACGGAGAGGTTGTTGTGGTTGCGCCGAATGATGCGTAGCAGCTGATCGGAATAATCATCAATGATGGTTATGGCCATGGATTGGCATATTTGGTGGCTTGAACGCGGTGTCTGTTGGATAGCGGTTCTGGGCGCAAAGTGTGAGCTCATTGTTAATCCCTCTTCGTGTTTGAAGGTGGTGCGCGGTCTCTGGATGGGGAGTTCGCCTAACCATTTGGGCACACCGAATGAGCGTTCAAGCCAAAAGCGTGTCAACCGCACGCATGGATGAGGTGACTACGTCAATCGGGGGAGGGACAGTACATTAATCTAAGCGTTCAAGAATGAGTGCTATTTTATGGCGGTCGGCACCTTCGTGGCGTTCGGCCAAGTGTTGCCAGGCGACATTATCGTCCACGGCCTTTTTTAAATCACCGAGCAAATGTTTGGCCATGACACGCAGGGCACGCGGCGTCAGTTCCCATTGTGCGTCCGGGGCATCGGCGTAACTGATGGGGGCCAAGTGGGCGTTGGCGATTTGCACAAACCAGTCACTGCGGTGCTGCACGTCTTCGAAATGCAAGGCAATGGCATACTGTGCATCGAGGATAACGGTGTGAACCTCGGCGTCCTGGTCGACCAAGTTCCAACCCACCGGTAGGCGGCCCTTCATGATCCGTTCAAGGGCCGTATCGCAGCGCCACTGGTAGCGTTCTAGCGCTTCGGGCCCAAGCATCATGTTGAGGCCGAGGAAAAAACCTGGAAGGATGCGCCGTGAGATGGTGCCGTGAGGGACGCTGTCAACGCCGCGTTGGATGAACAGTTGCTCAAAGCGTTTGACGATCAAGCGATCGAATGCCGGGCGTTTAATGGCATGCCACTTTAATTCTTCTTGCTCGCGGGCGGCATCGCTAAAGGCTTGCTCAAACACGCGAGTCAACAGGCCGGCTTTGGCTTGAAAGTCAATGTTGAGCTCATCGATATGGCGCTGGGACAGTGAGCCGCCATGTTTTTGAGCTTCTTCTTTGAGCCGTTCGGTGAACGTGGACACCACAACCTGGGCCATGGCACGAGAGCGCGCATGGCGGCGTTTTTGGCTGATAACTTCAGGTGATTTTGGTGTCATGTGTGTGATGGTCCTCCCCACAGCCGTACGCTTCCCCGGTGTTTAGTCCCCCGGTATTTAGCCCCCCGTATTTAGCTCACATTATTTGACCTGTGTCGGACGGCTTTTTAGGAAACTAACGGCTCTGTGATTGCAAATCTATCTTAATTTGTATGGAAATCAAACCTCACTCTTGTCCAGTACTGTGACCAATGCCAACAGTGCGCGAGTTTGTTCTACACCGTATTTGGTGGCAAGTTTCTTGGCGTGTTCTTTGTCGCTCAATTGGTGCTTGAGATGTAGGAACATCCGGCGCAACAGGCGGATCATACCGTGCTCATCCAGCATCCAATCTTTGTTGGCTGGGCCTTCAAAATGGTACTCCTGAGCATCTGCTAAGTCATTGTTAATGAGGTTCATCATCCATGTCATGCGCTTCATGGGGTTGGTGAAATGCGGCAGCAGGGCCATCATCAGGTCATCGACAGCTTCTTGGGCTTGCTCGCTTTCCAGCAGGTCTTCCCATAAAAATCCTTGATCGGTGTGTTTCATGACTTCGACCAGATCTTTGCAAATTTGGTGGCCGCGGATAAAGGCATTTTCGCCAACCATTTTTTCCATCGCCAAAAAAAATCCCGGCAACAGGCGACGCGACAGGTAGGTTCCGCGCTCATCAAGCCCATTCAAGGGGGGGAACAAGTTGACAAAACGTGTGGTGATGATCCGCTTGAAAGGTTCACGACGGGTGGTCGGGTCGAAAACTTCTTGTTCGCAACGCACCAGGCAATTTTGATAATGGGTGCGGATCATCGGTTCTTGATCTCGGATCGCACCGTCTTTGTAGGTGTTCAGGAAAGTCTGGATGTCAACCGAGCTGAGACCTTGCGTTGATTGCTCGATCATGGAGATTAATTTTTCGGTGTAATCATCCAAAATCGCAAAGGCCATGTTCTTACACTGTCGGCTGCCGCTGGCCTTGTCGCCTGTCTCACCGTTTTGTGCACCTGCCTGTGTGTCTTTGGAGGTCATTGCATTCATCATTTTTCCACGCTCCCGCATCGGTCTTTTTTTCTTTTTATTTGGTGACACTCCCCCAAGTGCTTCATCGCCGTAGATAGACTAGCTCAAATTACGTATATGGCAGAAGGAAAAGCTTTAAAACCCCCAAGTTTCTCGCGTTGACAGGGGTGGGGGTGCGGCATACCCTCCGGCCTTGTACACCTCCTCACCACTGAGCGTTGAATAGGCTCTATGACTGAACAATTGACCATTGCTATTGCCCAAATCAATCCCACCGTGGGAGACATCAAGGCCAACGTTGAATTGGTTCGAGATGCACGCGTGAAAGCACACGAACTTGGCTGCAATCTGGTGATCACCGGCGAACTGGTGATTTCCGGCTATCCCCCTGAAGATTTGGTTTTGAAGGGCAGTTTTCAAGAAGCGGTTAAGAGTGCAGTGCAGGGCTTGGCGGTTTTGACCGCTGATGGTGGTCCGGGATTGCTGATCAGTGCGCCGTGGATGGAAGACGGGGACCTCTATAATGCGGCCCTTTTGTTGGATGGTGGAAAAATCAAAGCCGTGGTGCCGAAGTACGCCTTGCCCAATTATGGTGTGTTCGATGAAAAACGCCTGTTTAGCCCCGGCGGCAAGCCCGGCGCGGTCAGGTTTCGCGGCATAAAACTGGGTGTGATGACCTGTGAAGATATGTGGGTGCCCGATGTTGCGGGCTCTTTAATGAAGGATGGTGCGGAGGTCCTTTTGGTGCTCAACGGCTCGCCCTTTGAAATGGACAAGCCGCATGTGCGCATCGATCTGGCTCGCGAACGGGTGCGCGAAACCGGTTTGCCGTTGATTTATGCCAACCAGGTCGGTGGTCAGGATGAACTGGTGTTTGATGGCGCGTCGTTCGTCTTGGATGAAAGCGGTGCGGTGACGACCCAAATGGCCGCCTTTGAAAGTCAGATCACCGCGGTGGCGTTCACCTGGGAAAATGACACCCTTACCCCTGTGTCAGGCCTGATGGTGGAGCCGATGAGCGAGGACGAAAGCATCTACAAGGCGCTGGTCCTGGGGCTCAAAGACTATGTAAATAAAAACAAGTTTCCCGGTGTAATGATCGGCATGTCGGGTGGCGTCGACAGCGCCATCACGGCGGCCGTAGCGGTCGATGCCTTGGGCAGTGAACGCGTGCACTTGGTGATGATGCCCTCACCCTACACCTCCAAAGACAGCTTGGAAGACGCCGCTGAGGCCGCCACGTTGCTTGGGGCAAAACTTGATAATGTGCCCATCAAGCCCGCCATGGATGCCTTTGAGGGCTTGCTCAAAGACATGTTCGTGGCGCACGTAGCCGACACCACCGAAGAAAATATCCAGGCCCGTTCGCGCGGTTTGATCTTGATGGCGATGTCCAACAAGTTTGGGCATATGGTGGTTTCCACCGGCAATAAATCGGAAATGTCGGTCGGCTATGCAACGCTTTATGGTGATATGTGCGGTGGTTTTAACGTCTTGAAGGACGTCTACAAAACCCGCGTCTACAGCCTGTGTAAATGGCGTAATGAGCATCATGACAACACCCTGATAGGCCCCAAAGGCACGGCGGTGCCGCAGCGTATCATCACCAAAGCCCCCAGCGCCGAACTGAAACCCGATCAAACGGACCAAGACACCTTGCCGGCTTATGATGATCTGGATGACATGCTGTGGTGTTTGATCGAACAAGAAATGTCGGTGCGTAACATCGCGAAGCGTGGTCATGCGCTGGAAACCGTCGAAAGAGTCTGGCGCATGCTGGACCGGGCGGAGTACAAACGTCGTCAAGCGCCTCCCGGCGTAAAAATCACATCGCGGGCGTTCGGTCGTGACCGACGCTATCCGCTGACCAATGGATTTACTGCATGACTTGCTTTCGATTTGCTCCCAGCCCCACCGGCTACCTTCATGTCGGCAATGCCCGCATGGCGTTGATCAATTGGCTTGCCGCCAAGCATTTGGGCGGTAAGTTCATCTTGCGTCTGGACGATACCGATAAAGAACGGTCCAAGCCTGAATACGCCGATGGCATCCGCGAAGACTTGGCATGGTTGGGCATGGCGTGGGACGCCGAAGAAAAGCAATCGGATCGTCTGGCAGCCTATGACGCCGCGTTCGAACAGCTCAAAAAAGCGGGCCGGGTCTATCAATGTTATGAGACCCCAGAAGAACTGGACTATATGCGCAAGCGTCTGCGGGCGCGCAGTTTGCCGCCGATTTACACCCCACCTTCCGCGGAAAAATTGCAAAGTTTCATCGACGAAGACCGCACCGCGCATTGGCGTTTTAAATTGAGCCCCGGCACCATCGCGTTCGAAGACTTGGTGCGTGGGCCGGTGCATTTCGAGGCTGAAAAATTATCCGATCCGGTGATCCGTCGTCACGATGGATCGTGGCTTTATATGTTGCCCAGTGCGGTGGATGATCGTGATATGGAAATGTCGCACGTGATCCGTGGCGAAGACCATGTTGCCAACACCGCCCTGCAGGTGCAGATGTTCGAAGCCATGGACGCGCCGGTGCCGACCTTTGCCCATCTGCCGTTGATGACCGATATCGAAGGCGGCGGCCTGTCCAAGCGTTTGGGCTCGTTGGCACTGCGTGATCTGCGCGCCGATGGGGTTGAGCCGATGGCCCTGGCGTCGTACCTCGCCCATCTTGGCACCTCTGACGATATCAAGGCCGAAGACAGTCTTGAAAAACTGGTGTCGGCCTTTGATTTTAAGCATATCTCACGTGCCTCACCGAAGTTCGATCCGGCGATGTTATCGCGCTTGAATGCGCAAGTTTTGCACGCGACAGATTTTGCCGATATCGCCGATCGCGTGGCGGACGGCATTGATGAAAGTCTGTGGAATGCCGTGCGCGCCAACCTGGAACGCATCGCCGATGTTAAGCTGTGGTTTGATATCGCCAACGCAGATATTGATCCGTTGATTGGTGATGAGGATGGCGAGTTCTTGAACCAAGCCGCCAGCTTGCTGCCCGAAGGTGAGCCCGATTCGGAGACCTGGGGGGTGTGGACCAAGGCGATCAAAGCCGAGACCGGGCGCAAGGGCAAAGGCCTGTTCATGCCGTTGCGCAAAGCGCTGACCGGGCTTGATCATGGACCGGAGCTTAAATCCTTCCTGCCGTTGATCGGGCGTGTGCGCGCGGTTGCTCGCCTTCAAGGCCAAAAAGGGTAAAAGACGTGACCATCAAGCTGTTCAATACCCTCAAACGCGCCAAAGACGTGTTCGTGCCCATCGATGAAAAACGTGTGCGCATGTATGTCTGCGGGCCAACGGTCTACGACTATGCCCACATTGGCAACGCCCGCCCGGTGGTGGTGTTTGATGTTTTGTACCGCTTGCTGCGCGAAGTTTACGGCCAAGAACATGTGATTTATGCGCGCAACATCACCGATGTGGATGACAAAATCATCAACCGGGCCAAGGAAAGCGGTGAAAGCATTTGCGACATCACCAAGCGCACTGAACAGGCGTTTTTGGATGATATGGACGCGCTGGGGGCGTTGCGCCCGGATATCCAGCCGCGCGCCACCGAGCACATCGCCAATATGACCATCATGATCTCCAAGTTGGTGGCCGCGGGCCATGCTTATGAGGCCGAAGGCCATGTTTTGTTCAGCATCGAAAGTTACCGTGACTATGGCCATTTGTCGGGTCGCAACCGCGAAGAAATGATCGCCGGTGCACGGGTCGAAGTTGCGCCTTATAAAAGAGACCCGGCCGATTTCGTGCTGTGGAAGCCAAGTGCGGATGACCAACCCGGTTGGGACAGCCCGTGGGGCCGGGGACGTCCCGGTTGGCACATCGAATGCTCAGCCATGA
>JAESUA010000091.1 GCA_016763255.1 Magnetovibrio sp.
CGCACGACTGTCAAGATAACGCCCGATGAGCAGAAAAAGACCAAGGAGATGGCACTGTCAAAATAGACATGCTCACCCATGCGCATGGTTTCCACCAGGCTCATGGCCGACGCCAACACAACCGCAAGCGAGATCGGCACATCCATGTTGGTGCGTCCGGCTTTCAGTGCGGTGAGGGCGGAACGAAAAAAAGGTCGTGCCGAATAGGCGATGGCGGGCAGCGCCACCAGGGCCGATAACCAGTGCATCATGATGCGGGTGAATTCACCCATGTCGGTGCCGGCCCACACCGAAACTGAAAACAGCATCACGTTGCCGGCGGCAAAGCCGGCAACCACCAGGGCGCGCAGCAATTGCTTTTCGTGTTGCTGGGTTTGTGCTGAAATCAAGCTGGGATCATAGGGGGCCAAGCGGTAGCCCAGATGGGTCACCGCCGCGGCCAAGTCTTCGGCGCTGGCCTGGTTGGCGTCCCATTTTAAAACCAAACGCCGGGTGGTCATGTTGATGCGCGCATGGTGCACACCGGGTTGTTGACGCAGCACGGTTTCGATCAACCAAACACAAGCCGCACATTGCAAGCCTTCGATCATCAAATGCAGGGTGCTGAAGTTGTCATCACCGATGTCGGTGAAGGCTTGGAAATCGATCCGCGTGGCGTCGTCTTCTGGGCGCAGGCTTGGCTGGTTTGGGTCCAGGCTACGGCGCTGGTAATAACTTTCCAGCCCCATGCCTTGGATCAAATCATACGCGGCCCGACACCCAGAACAACAAAACTGGGCCCCGCCCGAACTGCCAGCCGGAACCACTTCATCGCAATGCTGGCAGGTGCTTTTGTGACGCGTGCCCGCCTCATGTATACTCATGCCACGTGGATTTTGGGCATTTGTATCAGGGGGCTGCGCCATTAACGGACCTGAAACCTTTGCCTCAATTTAAACAGCATCTCGCCGCGCATGGCGGCGTAACGCAGTTCCCAAAGACCCGCCAGTGGCAGAGTCTCGGTGGAGGTGTAGCTGCCATCATCCTGGTAGGTGAAGGTTAGGTTGCGATCATAACCTTCGTGAGTCGGGCGGCGGGCTATGGCATTGATCGTTAACCCGTTGATGGCTTGTTCGTTTTTGTCGATGATGCGTAGGTGCAGCACGCCTGCACGTGGATCATCAGCGGTCGGGATACTTTGGTAGGTAAGCGTTGCCGTCCAGCCCAGCGCTTCTTGCTGGGTGCGCTGCTCCAAAACGTCATTATAGCTCATGCCTTGATTGAAGTAGTCCTTGGTTTCCAGACCGGTCCACGTGGTCACGGCGAAATAGGCCATGATGCCGTTGACGGTGAAGATAATGCCGAACGCGCCGACGAAAATCCAAGGATACCACCAGCCATCTGCTCGTGGGGTTTTGCTCATAACGGTCATTGTGCCTTACCTTACCTTACCGGGCCAGCGAAGCGGGAATCGTAGTCGATCCGTTCGCCGGTGGCTGTGTTAATGAGGACAAAATGCATGTCTTCAAACTGTTCATCCAGGGCATCTTTTGTCGTGCGCACGAAGATCCGGAAGGTCGTGACCGAATCACCATCAACATCCAAGGTGACCGTATCGACCAAGTCCTTGGCCAGACCGATCACCGTCATCTGTGCACCTTCGAGGTCTTCAACCGAAAGGGTGAAGGTCTGGGGCACATTGATCATGTTGAGTATTTTGAAGGTATAGCCGTTGCGGATATCACCGTTTGACAGCTGTACGAACATTGGTGAGCGGTCGCGCTGAACATTGATTTCCAACTCAGTGCGGCTTATCAGGCCGTAAGCCATTAAGCCGATCACCGCAAACAGCAACGAGGCATAAGCAATGGTGCGTTTGCGGATGACGCGTTTTTTCGCGGACTTGCCATTTGACCGGGCCACTTGGTTCGCAATTGAATCATAGGTGATCAGCTCACCCGGGCGACCCAGTTTGGTCATGATCGAATTGCACGCATCGACGCACAAGGCGCAGCCGATGCACTGGAATTGATCGCCTTCGCGAATATCAATGCCGGTGGGGCAGACGCTGACGCATAAATTACAGTCAACACAATCGCCCAAAACGGGGGCGTTGGGGTTGTTTTTCTTGGCTTTGCTGCGGGGCTCACCACGCCAGGCTTCGTAGGTCACGATCAGGCTGTGTTCGTCGAACATCGCACCTTGGAACCGTGGCCACGGGCACATGTAGATGCACACCTGTTCACGCGCGAAACCGGCCAGCAAATAGGTGGTGCTGGCAAACAGCGCGGTGAAGCCATATTCGGCATAGGTGCCTACGCCGGTCAGCAAATTGATGGTTGTTTCGAAGGCATCATTGAAAAAGAACAAAAAACCTGCACCGGTCACCAAAGAAAAGGCAATCCAAATCAGCTGTTTTAGTGATTTGCGCCAGATCTTGTTGAAGGTCCAAGGCGCTTTGTCTAAGCGCATACGTTTGTTGCGGTCGCCTTCAATATTTTCTTCGACCCACACGAACAAATCGGTCCACACTGTCTGCCAGCAGGTGAAACCGCACCACACGCGGCCGGCCATGGCGGTGGCCAGAAACAAGCCTACCGAGGCCAGCACTAAAATGCCGGTCAGGTAATAAATTTCCTGAGGCCAAATTTCGATGTTGAAGAAGTAAAGACGGCCGAGATTCATGGACGCCAGGATTGCCTGGTCCGGCTGGCCTTCACCACGATCCCAACGGATCCATGGGGCCAAGAAATAGAACGCCATGATGGCACCGCTTATTTTCCATTTCAGGTTCCTGAAACGGCCTGCGATTTTCTGCGGGTACACCTTTTTGTGAGTTTCATACAAGCTCGGTGTTTTCGGAACATGATGTTCAGCCGGTGTGTTGTCCATTGCAGTCTCTGCCTTGAATTTTTGGGGTCGTCTTTTTGAGTTATTCTTACTTCATTTTGGAGAAACAAGAAAGGGGGAGGCCCGGTTGGCCGGATCTCCCCCTCCAATTGTAATCCTTCACGAGCGAGCTCGCGTTAGGATGTTATTCGCCGCCACCCAAAGAGTGAACGTAGATCGACACCTGCTTGATCGACACATCGTCCAAGCGAGCCTGCCACGCCGGCATAACGCCGTGACGCGGCTTGCTCACCTGTTTGATGATGTCTTCGCGGGTGCTGCCGTAGAACCAGACGTTGTCGCTCAGCTTCGGTGCACCGAAGTCACGACCACCTTGTCCGGTTTCACCGTGACATGCGACACACTCCTCGACAAAGACTTCACTGCCACGCTTGGCGGCATCGGCGTCTTTTGAGGTGTTGGTGAACGACATCACGTATTCGGAGACGTCGGAAATCTGAGACACGCTCAGATAATCGTCACCAAATGCCGGCATTTCACTGTCACGAGCTTCATCGTGGTTGGAACGGATGCCATAACGCACGGTGGTCTCGATCTCTTCGAGGTTACCACCCCACAGCCAATCATCGTCCGCCAGCACCGGATAGGTTGGTGCGCCGGAGCCCTGAGAGCCGTGGCAAGGTGCACAGTTGTCGGCAAAAATAACTTTGCCGCCAGCCATGGCATATTCCAGAAGTTGGCGGTCCTTGGCGATCTCAGTGATCGGCAGGGCTGCAAACTTCTTGGTCCAAGGGGCACGCGCCTTGTCGCGATCTTGAAGTGCCGTGTTCAGCTCAACACGGGAAGAATACCCCAACGTGCCTTTCCAGTAGGTATTCAAGGTCGGCCAAGATGGGTACAAGATCATGTACCCGATAGCCCAAGCGATGGTGACATAGAAGGTCCACAACCACCACCGTGGCATCGGCGTGTTGAGTTCCTTAATGCCGTCCCACTCGTGGCCGGTGGTGTCTGTACCGCTGACCTCATCTCTTTCGATGTTAGCCATGAGACTGACCTCCGTTTTCACCATTGTCCTTGTCGAAGATGATCATGGCGTCGGCCTCAAAGCGATCTTTGTTTTTGGGACGATAGGCCCAAAATGTGATGCTTCCAAACACCAGCGCGAGCCAAACGACCCACGCTGAACGCGCCATTTCCGAAATGGTTTCAAAATCCATGACTACCACCCATCAGGGCCGACCTGGTAAGACGTCGTGTCCACCAGGGTGCCCATCATCTGGAGATACGCCACCAGGGCGTCCATCTCGGTGACCTTAGACGGATCGCCGTCAAAATCGCCAAGGCCTATCTTTGGATAGCGTGCTTCCAAGGCTTCGGCATCACCCATTTCGGGATTTGCTTGGGCCATAAGATCGGCTTTGGTGTTTTCGATTTGATCGTCTGTATACGGAACGCCAACAACACGTAGAGTTTTCAATTCGGCGGCAAGCTTGTCGCCTGTCACCTCACGTGTCGCCAAGAACGAATAACCCGGCATGATCGATTCTGGCACAACAGAGCGCGGATCCATCAAGTGGGCCACGTGCCAGTCATTGGAGTACTTGCCGCCAACGCGGGCAAGGTCCGGACCGGTCCGCTTGGAACCCCACTGGAACGGGTGATCGTACATGCTTTCGGCCGCCAACGAGTAGTGACCATAGCGTTCGACTTCGTCACGGAAAGGACGGATCATCTGGCTGTGGCAAAGGTAACAACCTTCACGCACATAGATGCTGCGCCCCGTCAGTTCCAAAGGTGTGTAAGGGCGCATGCCGTCCACTTTTTCGATGGTGGTTTCCATCGTATAAAGCGGAACCAACTGCACCAGTGTCCCGATGGAGATCGTGATCAAAGTCGCGATCCCCAGGAGGATAACGTTACGTTCAAGCAATGCTTGCATGGTATCTTCCCTCCCTTATTCGCCAGCCGGAGCGGCTTGCGTTTCGAGACCCATCGGAGCTTCATCACGGATGTCGCCACGAGCGGTACGCCACAAGTTGTAGACCATCAAGAACGCTCCCACGACGAACAGCAGTCCACCGGTTGCCCGGATGACGTAGTATGGGTGCATGGCTTCGACCGTCTCGATGAACGAGTACTGCAAGAAGCCCAAGCTATCGTACGTGCGCCACATCAGGCCCTGCATGATGCCGGAAACCCACATGGAGGTGATGTACAGCACGATCCCGATGGTCGAGATCCAGAAGTGCATGTTCACCAAACGCAAGGAGTACAAACGCTCACGCTGCCACAGTTTCGGTACCAAGAAGTACAGAACGCCGAAGGAAATCAGGGCGTTCCAGCCCAAAGCACCAGCATGCACGTGACCAATGGTCCAGTCGGTGTAGTGAGACAGTGAGTTGACGGCTTTGATGGCCATCAATGGACCTTCAAAGGTACTCATGCCGTAGAAACCAACAGATGCAACCATGAAGCGCAGGACCGGATCAGTGCGCAGTTTGTGCCACGCGCCAGACAAGGTCATCACGCCATTGATCATGCCACCCCAAGATGGCATCCACAGCATAATCGAGAAGGTCATGCCCAAGGTCTGCACCCAATCGGGCAATGCCGTGTAGTGCAGATGGTGCGGACCAGCCCAAATATAGAGGAACGTCAAGCCCCAGAAGTGAACCACCGAAAGGCGGTAGGAGTAGACCGGACGTTCGGCTTGCTTGGGCAAGAAGTAGTACATCATGCCAAGGAAACCAGCCGTCAGGAAAAATCCAACCGCGTTATGACCATACCACCATTGAGTCATGGCATCTTGTACGCCAGCCCAAACGATGTAGCTCTTGGTGAATTCACCACCAAACAGAATTGCAGGGACTGATGCATTGTTGACCAGGTGCAAAACAGCAATGGTGATGATGAACGCCAAATAGAACCAGTTGGCGACATAAATATGTGGTTCTTTGCGGCGCACGATGGTGCCGCCGAAGGCGACCAAGTAGGCCACCCAAACGATGGTAAGCCACAGATCGACGTACCATTCTGGTTCGGCGTATTCTTTACCTTGTGTAATACCTAATAAATAACCAGACAAAGCTATTATTAAGAAGGCTTGATATGCAAAAAATATAAAACGCGCTATATTGGGAGATGCGATTCTAACATCACAAGTTCTTTGCACTACAAAAAATGAAGTTCCAAGTAATACGTTACCTCCAAATGCAAATATGAC
>JAESUA010000092.1 GCA_016763255.1 Magnetovibrio sp.
GATGGGGGCCACGATGTTGCCCACCACGGGCAAGAACCACGCCGGGTTCATGTGTTGAATTTCAAAATGCGAATGGTTGATCCAGGCGGAAAAGACATACAGCGTCAGCATCAAATGGGTCACCGCTCCGACCAGCCACAAAGCTTTAGACAATTGCGGGCTGAATTCAAAAGCCATGACGGAAAGCAACAACAAGCTGATGGAGATGGCGGGAAAAAAGCTCAGTTGCACCGGATGGTGCAATTCACGCAGCACAGCTTGGCGATGAAAAACATACTTAGCTATATAAAATCCCAACAACACCACAAACACCGCCCCGCTGATCAGGGCGTGATATGGGCTTGCCATAAAAGGCATGATCGCGGCCTGCTCGGCTTGTTCCCAAGCCAGCGTCAAACCGCAAAGTCCCATGACAACAGAAAAAAATGAAATCGGCAAATTGCCCAACTTGGTGGGCGTCGGGCTGGTCTCTTCAACGGTGTTCATATGGCCTGTCCTTCCCTGACTACAGACGTGACTACGCACTCTCTAGCTGAATAAGCTGGAGGTGTTATTACACGTTTGCAAGAGCTAACTTAGAGTCAGACTAAACTTCGCGCAGGTGGCCGTCATCAACTTGTACGATACGATCCATACGCGACGCCAAAATCGGATTGTGAGTCGCGATCAAGGCCGTCAGGCCAGCCTTACGGGTCAGGTTCAACAGCATGCTAAAGACATCGTCGGCGGTGTCCGGGTCAAGGTTGCCGGTGGGCTCATCGGCCAACAACAAGGTCGGGGCATTGGCCAAGGCACGGCCGATGGCGACGCGTTGTTGTTCACCGCCGGACAGCTTTGCCGGACGATGAGTGGCGCGATCGGACAGGCCCAGCATATCGAGCAATTGGCTGGCCCGTTCACGGGCCTCGATTTTGCCCAGACCGGCGATGATTTGCGGGATGACGATATTTTCCAGGGCATCGAATTCGGGCAACAGGTGATGATATTGATAGACGAAGCCCAAGTGCTTGCGCCGCACCGCGGTACGGCCATCGTCGTTGAGCTTGGAACACGCCATACCGGCAATGTTGACCTCACCGGAATCTGGTTTTTCCAACAGTCCGGCGATGTGCAGCAGGGTCGATTTTCCCGAACCGCTGGGCCCAACCAAGGCGACGATTTCGCCTGCATTTAATTTTAAGTCAGCACCCTTCAAGACCTGCAAAGCCGTATGGTCGGTGCCAAACTGACGCTGAATGCCTTCAAGGTGCAAGACCTCAGTTTTGCCATCACTCATAGCGCAACGCCTCCGCCGGGTCCAAACGTGCGGCGCGCCAAGACGGATAGATAGTCGCCAAAAATGACAATCCCAAGCCCATCAACACCGTGGTGAGCACCTCCATCGGATCGACTTTGGCCGGCAATTGCGACAAAAAGTAGATTTCGGCAGCAAACAATTCGGTGCCGGTGAGCGATTGGATCCACTGGCGAATGGTTTCAATGTTGAGCGAGAACCACAGCCCCAAAGCAAACCCGCCCAGCGTGCCGATCACCCCGATGCTGGCCCCGGCGAGGAAAAACACCCGCATGATCATGCCACGGGTCGCGCCAATGGTGCGCAAGATAGCGATGTCCTTGCCCTTATCATTCACCAGCATGATCATGCTGGAAATGATGTTGAATGCTGCGACCACGATGATCAGCGTGAGGATCAAAAACATCACGTTGCGTTCGACCTGAATGGCGTTGAAGAAACTGGCATTGGTTTTTTGCCAATCAAACACCCGGGCGCGGCCTTCAAGGGCCCGCTTAATATCGAGACCAAGGGCCTGGGTCTCGTCGGCATCATCGACAAAGACTTCCAGGTTGCTCACCTGCTGGGGCATCTGGAAATAGATTTGTGCCGCATTCAACGGGATGAAGGCAAAGCCGCTATCGTATTCAAACATACCGATGGAGAACGTCGCCACCACTTCAAAGGCGCGCATGCGCGGCACGGTGCCAAACGCCGTGGGCTGGCCCTTGGGCGAAATGATGGTGATTTTATCGCCCACGCCGACACCCAGCTTGCGGGCCATTTCCGAACCGATGATGACACTGTCATCGGCACCGAAATCAGCCAAATTACCGCGCTGAATGTTGCTCGCGATCATCTCCCGGTTCATCAAATCGGATGACTTGATGCCGCGCAGAACCACACCACGGGCTTGACCTGCGAAGGTGACCATCACCTGGCCTTCGATCAACGGCGTGGCGCTGCGCACACCGGGCACGGTTCGCACGATGTCGGCCTTGGCGTCATAATCGGCCATGTTGCCGACGGTGGCGTAGACATTGACGTGACCATTGAGACCGAGAATGCGGTCCATCAGTTCGGCACGAAAGCCGTTCATCACACTCATGACGATGATCAACGTCGCCACACCGATGGCGATGCCAAGCAATGAAAACCAGGCGATGACGGACACAAAACCTTCTTGGCGACGGGCCCGGAGGTAGCGCATGGCCATCATCCATTCAAACGCGGAAAACATGTTGAATGCGAATCCTTAAATGCTGAAAGATGTGCGACTGTAGGCGATGCCCCGACCCAGGGCAACATATGCAACCTAGAGCGCAAATGGGGCCCTATTGTGACTCATTGGGACTTGAGACGCATCTCACAGGCGCGTTCAACCGCGCGGGCGTCGTCTTTGCGCAGCGACGTGCCGTTAAACGTCAGGCCACCCGAAGCGATGTCGTATTGAACCGTGGCGATGCCCGCCGTGGCGTCAAACAACGCCGCCCCGCCAAAACCGTAACGCCCGGCCAGATCAAGGCCAAAATCGATGACGATTTCATCCGGAACTTGAATGGCACCCAGCGGTTTTAGGTCAGCAGATGTCACCGCTTTACCACGCACATCGACACCGGACTTATACGCCACATCGGCGCGGGCCTTATGTTTCACCACACGTAGGCAATCTTTCAGGCTGACGGACATCTGCGTCACCGCAGGTTCGGATTCTTGTGCGCTGGCGGGAGCGATCCACAGCAAAAATGAGCAACATACGAGCAAACGTTTCATGACAATTTATGACTTGTTGTTTTGGGCCTGCAACCAAGGTGGATTGCTTTTGAGGATGTCTGGATATACCGGACAGTCGGTTGAATGAGCCCCGCCAAGATAGCCAGTGCTCATGAGAAATTCGTTAACCACTTCGGGGCCGGTGAACTTAAAGGTTTTTTTGAACAGCTTGACCCACGCCTTGTGTTCTAAAGGATGGTGATCGGCGAGCCATTTTGCAAACCCGCCGTCACTTTCACGCAAATCTTTTACGACCCCAGCATTGTGGATGATCGAGTTCACCTTGAGGCGATTGCGAATGATACCGGGGTCATCAAGCAGGCGTGCGATGTCTTGATCGCCATAAGCCGCAACCACATCCACATCCACATCAAACCCCTCAAAGGCCTCCACCATGGTGGGGCGCTTTTTCAGCACCAACTCCCACGACAGCCCGGCCTGAAAAATTTCCAGGCACAACAGTTCGAACAACGCCCGATCGTCTTTGCCGGGAAAACCGTATTCGGTGTCGTGATACGGAGCATGCAATGGATGGCCGGCCGAACTTTCGCAGTACCAATTCATGGCTATGACCTCTGTCGTTATAGGGTCAGGCCGATCAGCCTTGCTCCAACTCGATCAGCGTGGCGCAAAAGTCTTTGGGGTGGAGGAAGATCACCGGCTTGCCGTGGGCCCCGATTTTGGAGGCACCGCCGCCCAAAACACGAATACCGTCCTCGCTCAGCTTGGCGCTCGCGGCATCAACGTCGTCGACCTCAAAACACAAATGATGGATGCCGCCGTCGGGGTTTTTGGCCAAAAAGCCATTGATAGGAGAGTTTTCATCCAGCGGCGCCAACAGCTCGATCTTGGTGTTGGGCAACTCGACAAACACCACACGCACACCGTGATCCGGCTCGTCATGCGGTTCGGAAACTTTTGCCCCCAACAAGTCACGATATTTAGCGGTGGCCGGCCAGATCCGGCACCGCGATGGCGACGTGGTTGAGATTACCGATCATGGGGAGGCTCCTTATTTTGTTAAAACTCAGCCGTTGACGCGGACC
>JAESUA010000093.1 GCA_016763255.1 Magnetovibrio sp.
CTCATAAAAACCCCGCTTCCCCCGCCATGTCAGCATGACGGGGGAACCAACGGGTTGAACCATCGCTGTTTACGCGACCTCTTCTTCGTCGTCGTCGTCAATAGCTTCGACGGGTTCGTCTTTGATACCCAAAAGCAGTTCATTGACGTCCGCTTCGGCAGAAATCATATCGAGTTTTTCTTCGAACATTTCGTCTCGAATGGTTTCCTTGACGTCGTCGAGCTCAGGCGTGATTTTATCACTCACCATATAAATGGTGTACCCATCATCGTCCTTGATCGGCCCGATGATGGCACCGGATTCGGCCGAAAAGACGGCTGCTTCGACTTCGCCACGAATCGTTTCGCGGGTGACTTCACCCACGTAACCGCCCTTGCGGAAGGTGTCGCCATCAACCGAATGCTCCAGCGCAAGATTGACGAAGCTGTCTTCACCATCATCAATCTGAGCCATCAATTCGTTCGCCAAATCTTCGTTTTCAACCGTCAGGCTGTAAAGGTTGACGACGTCGTAGTTGTCTTTGTTGAGCGTGAAGTAACCTTCGATATCCGCATCAGAGATCGACGAGCGGATTTTATTGCGCAAAACGCCGATTTCACAGACATTTTGAACGGTTGCAAGATCAAGGTTGTTTGATTTCAGCCAGATGTTGAAATCATCTGCCTTTTCAAGCTCAAGGTCGTAGCGCACGTTGCCGAAAAACTCTTGAATTTCAGCAGATGAGGCCAAGAGTTCATTTTTTTGGGCAAATTGAACGACAGCGGCATTCTTCACCGTATCGTCCGTAAAGTCAGTATTGCCTGCAACAAGCTGCCATTGCAGTGCCGTTTTCATATCGACAGACGCGCCGTTTACACTGATAAAGTCGGTCATGATAACCCCTCCAGAACTTCCCTGGTCCGCCAATCAGCACTTTACGGCCAACCTGTTGATTGGCCTTTACGGCTGAATTAAACGACGGACATTGTGGATGACATATACCAAGGCATAGACATGGTTTCTCCCCTTGTAAAAACCAAGAAGATTACAGCCTGCTCTCGGAATCCTTGCGTGATTGTGATTAAGTGTGCGTATAATTTGATATTCTATATATTTTGCAAATTTAACAACCGTGACGATCTGCTGCAACCATTCAATTAGACTAGACCCAAAAAACATCAGTATTTTCAAGACGGTGAAAGCAAGTTTATTACAAAACCACCATAAATAAGACGCAAGATAGGATTACACTGAAAAAATAATTTAAACTTGCTGGGTAATACGAAGCGAAACCACCGCGACTTTCGTTAAATCTGCGATCAACTCGCCAAAAACGATATCACGAACTTCTTCTTGAATATCGTCCAAGGCCAGCAACTGCCAGCGCTTAACCAACAGCAAAAGAGAACCGGTTTGATCGCCAATGGGACCGATGATATCACCCGGGTCCACGCTGAAGATACCGACCTCCAAATCTTCGGGAACTTCATCACGTCGCATGCGTCCGACATAGCCGCCGCTTGGCGCCGTTTCGAGGTCTTCGGAATGGTCCATCGCGGCGAGATGAAAATTTTCTTCCCCGTCGCGAATGCGCTCCGCAAGTTTGCTCAATTTTCGGCCATTGCGCATCCGGATGACATACAGGTCGATGTCGATGAACTGATTCTCGTTTTGTGTGTAATAACGCTCCATCGCGTCATCGGAAATATGCGCCCGAACTTTATTGCGCAGGGCGGAATAAGCACAGGCTTGGGCGAAGGTTTTTTTGGATAGGCCTTGGCCCTTTAGCCACCGCTCTGTTTCTTTCGGATCGGCAAGATCCAGGGCGACGCGAAGCCGGTCCGATTCGTTTTGAACCTCATCTGCGTTAACACTGAGACCTTGATTGTCCGCATATTGATGCAAGACGGCACGTTCGACCGTCGCCTCAACAAAGGAGTGAGGATCGCTGACGGTTGCCCAATGCAAGGCATCCGCCAAATCTATTTTCTGCTCGTTGACCACAATAAATGTCATAATTTCAATCACTAACACCTTATATCAAAAAAAAATATGACAATAACGCTTAGTGGGCATTGCCGCAACTCACCACTCAGAACACCCTTATTGGCTGCACACACAGACACACAACTCAACCTTTTTACAAAAATAAAGCGTTTTGCGCTTGATCACGAATCACCTCACCGATTAGCTTAGCCTATGCAAAGTGACGCTTTCAAATTACATCCGCGGACCAACATGCACCATTTGTGCGTGAAGGCTTCATATCTTGGCCGCTTCTCAAGGCGGGCCTTGTGCACCTCTTGTGTGGTTATTTTGACCCTTGGGGCTTCGTTTTCTACAGTTCACGCAGACAGTCTGAACGACGCCCTGGGCATGACCTACCTTAGCAACCCGACGTTGCTGGCTGCACGCGAAGCTTTACGGGTGGTCATCGAACAACATCCCCAGGCTCAAGCCAAATGGATGCCAAGCTTAAGCACCTCCGGCACGGCCAGTGACACCCTCAGCCGGACAAAAGCGGACACCCGAACGGCCAGCAAAACACGCGAATTGAAAAACGCCATGTCGCTGACCCAAACCCTTTATCGCGGCGGGCGTAATTTTGCCGAGTTGCGCAAGGCCGAAGCGGCCATCAAAGGCCAACGCTTCACCTATGTCAGCGCCGAACAAACGGTCATTTTGTCGGCCATCACGGCCTATATGGATGTTTTGCGCGACCGTCGCCTATATAAATTGCGCAAAGCCAACGTTGAATTGTTGCAAAAACGTTTGGACAGCACGCAAACACAATTCGATTTGCGTCAACGCACCCTGGCGGATTTGTCCCAGGCCAAGGCCCGCTTGAGCCAAGCCCAAGCAATCTTGGTTCAGGCCCAAAGCACCCAGGCCAATGCGGTCGAAACCTACAATCAAATTATTGGTCGAGCACCGCAAGACCTGAGCATGCCAGATGTGCCCACCGTGAATACCGACGACCTTGAAGTCTTTTTGGTACAAGTCGACAAATCCAATCCCACGCTGCTGACGGCCGAATATGCGGTCGATCAAACCCGTGAGGACATCAAGATCCAAACCGGGGCACGCTTGCCGACCCTCGCGTTTGAAGCCAGCATGTCCCACTCGCGCTCCAAAGAACTCAGCGCCCCGCCTGCGTCGCGCACCCGTGAACTGTCGGGAACATTCACCTTAACGGTGCCGCTGTATCAATCCGGTTCGGAACTGTCCCAGGTGCGCGCGGCGCGCTATCAAAATAATCAGCGTTTGATGGAACTTGACGCCGCAAGGCGTGCCGCACGTCAAAGTGCGATTGCCGACTGGAACAACCTGCAAAGCGCACGCGCCAGTGTCGATGCCTTTTCACAAAGCGCCCAAGCCGCCCGTGTGGCGCGCGATAGCATCGCCCAAGAACTTGAAGTTGGACGGCGCTCGCTCATCGATCTTTTGAATGCGGAACAAGAACTGGCCAATGCCGACGTCAGCTTTGTTCAAGCGCAGCGCAACTTAATCGTCAACTCCTATACGTTTATGCGCACAACCGGTGAGTTGACGGCCGCAAGCTTGGCTGTATCCGATGATCTGTATGATCCACAGACAGATATCAACAAGGCGAACTGGAATTTGTTCACCGCCGATATCGACTGATCGCCATTCTGCCCCTTCTATTAAAGCCAATACATGAGCTAAGACGATGCAACAGAGCTGTTGCCCCTTGCTCAAGTCCCTATAGAATGGTCGCATGTGTGAACTTCTCGGCATGTGCGCAAACGTCCCCACCGACATCTGTTTCAGCTTTAGCGGACTGATGTTGCGCGGCGGCAAGACCGGTCCGCATCGCGATGGATGGGGCGTGGCCTTTTATGA
>JAESUA010000094.1 GCA_016763255.1 Magnetovibrio sp.
CGTACCTCAACGCCATCTCCAACGTGGTCGGTTGGAACATGGGCCATCATCCGCGTTATTTATGGACCCTGCCGATGTTTCATTGCAACGGCTGGTGTTTCCCCTGGACCCTGGCCGCCAATGCCGGCACCAGCCTGTGCCTGCGCCGGGTCAGCGCCGCCAATATTTATCAGGCCATAGCCGAAGAAAAAGCCACCCACTTTTGCGGTGCACCAATCGTTTTGAACTTCGTCATCCATGCCACCGAGGCCGAAATCAGACCGTTCGATCACAAGGTCGAAGTCATGGTCGCCGCCGCACCTCCGCCCGCCTCGACCTTGGAAAACATGCAAAAGGCCGGGTTCAGTGTCACCCATGTTTACGGTTTGACGGAAACCTATGGCCCCGCCACCATGTGTGCTTGGCACCCCGAATGGGACGATTTATCGATCGAACAGCAGACCCTGAAAAAAGGCCGCCAAGGGGTGCCGTATCACGTGCTCAATGGGTTGGAAATCATGGATTCTGAAACTATGGAAAAAGTCCCATGTGATGGCGAAACCATGGGCGAAACCATGTTCCAGGGCAACATCGTGATGAAGGGTTATTTGAAAAATCCCGACACCACGGCCGAGGCCTTTCGCGGCGGCTGGTTTCATTCCGGCGATCTGGGCGTGATGGAACCTGATCGCTACATCAAGCTCAAAGACCGCTCCAAGGACATCATCATTTCCGGCGGCGAAAACATCTCATCGATCGAAATCGAAGACACCCTGTGCAGTCACGACGCAGTATTCGCGGCGGCCGTGGTCGCCAAATCCGATGACAAATGGGGCGAGACACCTTGCGCGTTTATCGAGCTGAAACCCGGTACCGAGGACAGCATTTCCGAGGCCGACATCATCACGTTTTGCCGCGATAATCTGGCGCACTTTAAATGCCCACGCAACGTGGTGTTTGCCGAATTGCCCAAAACATCCACCGGCAAAGTGCAAAAATTCAAGCTGCGTGAGGTGGCCGAGAACCTTTAAGGTTCCCACAACACAACACAAAAAAGCCCGGCCATGACAGCCGGGATTTTTCCGTTTCAAACGCAGGTTAGAGCGTCTTCAACTATTTTGCGACATGGGCCGCGATGACGTCCATCAAGGTTGGTGACAGGCAATCATAGGGCTCCAGGTCGAGCTCTTTCAAACGTGAGCGCACGTCGCCCATGGAACTGGGGTTGGCACCGGCTTCGATGATTGATGATACAAACGCCGCAAATTCGGGTGCCGACCATCCATCGTCGTCGGACAGTTCGGTGTGAATGAAGTCCAAACCGTAAAACGGATGAGTCGGGGTTTCGATGCGGCCGTACATGTGCACGCCACAGCCCTTACAAGCATAACGGTTGATCGCCGCGCGCGGATCGATAACGTCCAGCTTGCCGCCGTTTTCCATCACCTGCAAACTCTTCGAAGGCACCACCGCAACTTGGGAAAATTGTGCACCGGCGGGCTTCCAGCATTTGGTGCAGCCACAAATATGGTTATGCGCACTTTGCGAGCTGATCTTGACGACCACCGGCTTGTCCGCACATTTGCACTTCAAGGTGCCGCCTTCGAAATTGTCGGATCCGGGTTTAACGCCGCCATCGACGGATGGGTGAATGTTGGTCATGTTGAAGTCCCTCCTCCTGGCGTCAAACGTCGTTTGATGCCGTTCTCTAATCAAAGCCCACGCTGATCATTCAGCGCCGGAAAGATCAAGGGATAGAGGCCATTAAGCCCGACATCAAATTACCTTTACTGATGTTTCGATGTGTTTTTTCTATCAATGGATATTAGCCACCATCAAACGGCACAAAAAAAGGGGGAGAGCCCAAACCCTCCCCCCTCTAAAACCCGTCGCCGCAAAATGGCTTAGGTCTTGTAGGCCATGTCTTGTCCGCAGCACATTGGCGACTTGATCTTGCCGTGACCGTTGGGGCATTGAGAAATTTGCACATCGTTGCCATCATCCAAGGTCAACGAGCCATTAACCAACGGCTCATCACATTTGCCACATGTCGCGTTGACGCTCATCGCGCACACATCACATTCATATGTCGCCATTACCAAACCCTCATTTTTTATATAACGAATAGAATACTATATGAGTGCCCTGCATGGTTGTTCAAGTTTAAATCTAGCGCGATTTACGCGATTTTGTGCGTCGCCATATCCAGGGTGGGATAAAGCCCCCGGACCACAGCCCCCGGCGGCCGCCCTTGGCGAATACTTCACGGTGCACATAATCATCTGCATAACGCCGATAGGCCAGCGCCCAGCCTTGGCTGACCATCCACGCGCCCACGTCTTGATCATGCACATAACATTTTGAGATATGGCGGCCATAACGGCCTAAACTTTTGCCAGGATTTGCGCCATAACACGTGACATCGCGCCCCGCCACGTGATCGCGCAGCGCTTGGCTGGCGCGACGGCCACACAGCCACATCCCGCCATCATGCGTCTGGCAGGTCTGCGCGCGTTCGGGTGCGTCGATGCCATGCAACCGATGCACCTCGCCCAAAATTTCCAACGTATCGCCGTCGATGATGCGCGCCGGACCGGTGATGGTGATGACCGTGGTGGTCATATCCGTTTCGCCGAACGCACACACCGGCGACAGCGCGATCATGATGACCGCGACTTTCGCCATGTGCCCTAACGCCACACGACCACCTCCCCATGCACACGCATGAAGGCGCGCAGACGGTGCGCCCACCGCCGCTTATGCGCCACTTGATCCAGGTGATCGGGGTGTTAGTAAACCGACAACAGACGGCCCCTACGACCTTTAGTTCCGGAGAACCTGGACATAACGTCGCAGGCACCCCGACCATAAGGTCAAAGGCGTTGGTGAACATATCGGGTGTCACCGACCGCTGTTGTAGAGGTTACTAAGCCCCAGAATCAGAACGTCCCTGATTCCAAGGACAAGATGGCACAACCTGGGGTGTGGGGGAAGAGGGTTTGGGGGGATTGGCCCAAAGCAAGAAAACATTGCCGATCCATTGACCGGCAATGTTCTTTAGCTAAAAACTAAGGAATGGTCACGATTTTGGATCTATCCGCAGAATCAAATAGGCAACCTTCAGTGCTATCCTTAACATCTATAGCATCCATCGCTGTATTGATATTTGCATCGCTATAGATACACGTCGCAAAGGCAATATTCCCTGCCGTATCGGTACTAGCGCCAGCATTACAAGGATCATCAGCAACGCCTGCATCTTTGTATGCCTGCTCCGCCCGATTCTTTACTTTTAAGTCTGTGCATTTTCCTGTATCTTTATTATAACTGACGAGAAATGGTGACGTCGTCTCTGCGGGATGCGCAGCGCATGCTCCCGTAGCACCTGTGATCTTAAGGTTTTTAGGAGTCCCCAGTGCATCTGCAGTTGCCGTGATAAGGTTTTTGCCCGCACCCAGCGTCTTTCCCGCGTTGCACGAATAAAAAATCAAACTGTTCGTTGCTTTCAAGGGCTTAACATAATCCTTGAGAAGTTTTGCGATAGCAGCACCGTCATAGTTTGTGCCGATGTATTTTGGAGCACCATGGCCAACAAAACATATTGTTTCATCGT
This sequence comes from Magnetovibrio sp., assembly GCA_016763255.1. GTDB lineage: Bacteria > Pseudomonadota > Alphaproteobacteria > Rhodospirillales > Magnetovibrionaceae > Magnetovibrio. The sequence continues at coordinate 3,593 of JAESUA010000094.1, forward strand.
CATCAATCGGGAATTTATCTATTCTCGATTTAAGATCAACTACTGAAATAATCTCAGTATCAGCAACGCTTGCAGTCGTATTCACCGCTTTACATTTTCCAGCATACCACCAAGCATCATCATTATTTTTATCTGTTTTTTCTTGTACGAGGTCAAAAGAAATGGTGAGGGCACTGGACGGTGATGCCGTGACCAGAACCACCGATAAAGCCAATGCCGAATAGATAAAGTTACGTGCGTGTTTCATATGAATCCCTTTCGCGAGAAATCATCAAATTTCATCAAAATGGGAACACCATACGCATGCTCCCTTGATACGCGTTCACGCAGACTTGTTCTTTCTAAAGACCGTATGCGCTAAATCGCAGACACTGTAGTAAGCTCATAACGACACACAATCTATAAGTTTATATATATTTTATCACAATCATTAGGTGTCATTAGAAGTCCTCACCCAAGCGGTGCAAAACTACAATTATAGCCCTCCCCCGCATACATCATAGTGTTCGGCAACCAAGCAACGACCTGTGCACAGACAACTCAATCATAAGATTCATTATTACGGTTGACTACACTAATGATAGCATTCTACCATGCCTGCACCACAGTGATGGGGGGGGGCCGACGTGAGTTGCATATCATCTGGATCTGCGGTGTGAAATGGGATGCTGGGGCTTTGGCAAAGCTAAGCGCTGTACGCTTAATGCATGTTGCGCCCCTTAGGAGTGTCCCTTTTTTTTAGAGCCCCTGTCTCAAGACGGCGGTTCATCAATCAATTTAATATATGAGGGAAGTACCATGGAAGGTGTTAACACTAAAGAAACTATCAAAGGAGAAGTAGATGGGACGTCATGGAGCTTTATAGAAG
>JAESUA010000095.1 GCA_016763255.1 Magnetovibrio sp.
CAATCAAAATTGCCGCCATCGACCAAAATACCGCCCATGGACGTGCCATGGCCGCCGATATACTTGGTCGCGGAATACAAAACGATGGCCGCGCCATGATCCAACGGACGGCACAAAACCGGTGCCGCGGTGTTGTCCATGATCAACGGAATGCCAAATTCCTTACCGATGTCGGCGACTTCTTGAATCGGAAACACCGTCAATTTTGGATTGGGCAAGGTTTCGGCATAATAAGCGCGGGTGCGATCATCCGTTGCGGCGCGAAAGGCCTCGGGATCTTTGGGATCGACAAAGCGCACATCGATGCCCTGATCTTTTAGCGTATTGGCGAACAGGTTGTGGGTGCCGCCGTAGAGGTCGGTCGAACTCACCACATTGTCGCCCACCTTGGCGAGGTTCTGAATGGCAATCGCCGAAGCCGACTGACCGGATGACAAAGCCAAGGCCGCCACGCCACCTTCCAGGGCCGCGACACGTTTTTCCAGCACATCGTTGGTGGGGTTCATGATGCGGGTATAAATATTGCCCAATTCTGTCAAAGAAAACAGATTGGCGGCATGCTCGGTGCTCTTGAATTGATACGCCGTGGTCTGGTGAATCGGCACCGCGACCGAACCGGTGGTCGGGTCTGCGCGCCAGCCTGCGTGCAACGCTATCGTTTCCGGATGTTTACTGTCGGTCATGCAGACCTTCTCCTTACATACGTTAAGTCACCGGCACTTTAAGTCAATATTGCACCGGTATTGGGCGTCTACGGCCCCTGAGCTCTAAAAAAAATCCATGCGGCCCGCACACGATTGAGGACCAAGAGTGCCTATTAAGCCTACTTTGCGGGCGAGCTGCAAGCACCGCCTTGCCCGGTTACGTACATCAGAGATAGCTGTTTTATACCGACATCAAATGGAGTAGGTTCAAATCACATAAATCAACATGATTCTGACGATATTCCATAAAAGAAGTGACCCTCATGAAAGTTCTCGTTACTGGCAGCGCCGGCTTCATCGGCAACCGTGTTTCCCAACGTTTATTGGAACGCGGCGACGAAGTCGTTGGGCTCGACAATCTCAGCCCCTACTACGATGTAACGCTCAAAGAAGCGCGCTTGGCATTGGTTGAGGACCACGAGAATTATACCGAAGCCCGTTTCGACATGGCCGATCGCGAACAAATGACGGCACTGTTCGAAACCCAACGCCCGGACCGGGTCATCAATCTTGCCGCCCAAGCCGGGGTGCGCCATTCCTTAGAAGCGCCACACGATTATATCGACACCAACATCGTTGGGTTTACGAACATCCTCGAAGGCTGCCGTGCAACCCACGTTGAGCACCTGGTATATGCCTCATCCAGCTCCGTCTACGGCACCAACTCACAAATGCCGTTTACGGTTAAAGACCGGGTCGATCACCCGATCAGCTTGTATGCCGCCTCCAAGCGCGCCAACGAATTGATGGCTCACACCTATGCGCACCTGTTCGGCATTCCCACCACCGGGTTGCGCTTTTTCACCGTATACGGCCCCTGGGGCCGCCCGGACATGGCGTTGTTCTTGTTCACCAAGGCAATCATCGCCGGCGAGCCGATTGACGTCTTTAACAAGGGCGACATGCGCCGTTCATTCACCTACATCGATGACATTGTCGAAGGTGTGATCCGTGTTTTGGACACCCCCCCCGACGGGCCCACCGCCGCCGTCAACAAACAAGGCCCGGCCAACAGTTCAACCGCGCCGTTTCGCGTCTTCAACATCGGGTCTGACGAAGCGGTCAGCTTGGGCCGTTACATCGAAGTGCTGGAAGAAAACCTCGGCATTAAGGCCAAGAAAAATATGCTGCCGATGCAGCCCGGTGACGTGGCCGCGACCTGGGCCGATGTCAATGACCTCAAATCCGTGGTCGGTTATCAGCCCACCACCACCGTCGAAGTCGGCATCAAAAACTTCGTTGCATGGTACAAAGACTATTACGGCACTTAAACACTCAAACTTTGAGACGATGGGGGCTACATGAACGGCGAGCCTAAATCCGCACCCGATTCATCGTGGCCCCAACCGCGACCAAAACTGCTGATCACCGTGACCGAAGACTGGGCATTTTGCTCACACCGTTTGCCCACCGCGTTTGCCGCACGCGATGCAGGCTATGACGTGGTGGTTGCGGCGCGCATGAGCGATCATCAAGAGCGCATCGAAGCCTTAGGCTTTCGCACCGTACCCTGGGCCATCAAACGCGAAAGCCAAAATCCATTTTCTGAACTCTCGGCGCTGCTGGATTTGATCCGCATCTATAAAGCTGAGCGCCCCATGGTGTGCTATCACGTGGCGCTCAAAGCCATCATGTACGGTTCTATCGCGGCACGCATCGCAGGCGTTAAGGGCGTGGTGAACCTGTTTTCCGGCCTGGGCGTGGTGTTCATTTCCAACACGCTAAAATTTCGCCTGATCCGGCGGGCCATCACCCCGTTCCTGCGCTGGGCCCACAAGCCACCGGGCTTTCGCCTTCAGGTGCAAAATAAAGACGATCGTGCATTTCTCAACAATCTGGGAATTTCAACGCCGGAGCAGACCGACTTGGTACCCGGATCGGGCCTAGATTTGGAAAATTTCTCCGAGACACCAGAGCCAACGCACGAACCACCTGTGGCCATACTTGTGGCACGCATGTTGTGGGACAAAGGCATCGGTGAATTGGCCCAAGCAGCCCGGATATTGAAACAGCGCAACGTGGCCTTGCGCATCGTATTGGTTGGTGCCCCCGACCCCGCCAACCCAGCATCAATCCCCCAACACCAGATCAAAACCTGGGTTGATGATGGCGTGTTGGAATGGTGGGGACGGCGCGAAGATGTCGCCGAGATCCTCAAACAAAGCCACATCGCGGTGTTGCCATCGTACCGCGAGGGCATACCGCGCAGCTTGCTGGAAGCGGCGGCCGTGGGACGGCCCATGGTGGCCTTTGATGTCCCCGGCTGCAAAGACCTGATCCAGAACGACAAGAATGGTTTTTTGGTTCCCTTTCAAGATGCCACCGCCCTGGCCAATGCGCTGGAAAAACTCGCCACCGACCCAGACCTGCGCAAGCGCCTCGGCCACCAAGCCCGCCTTGACGTGGAACGCACCTACAGTGCGGATGCCATTCGTGCGCGCATCCGCGACATTCTCATCGCCATCAAACCCAGCTGAATTCTATTCACAACCCCAAGCCTTGCACGTCTTCCTAACAGTGCAATGGACTCCAGTGACCCAACGCGTCCCCACCTACGGTGACGGTTGGGCGTGGTGCAGCGATGCACAACAGGGGAGAAATGGATATGAGCGACGACACCACACTTGATGACGAAGACGAATTGCAGGCCACCATTGTGATCGAGGAAGCCTTTCAGGTTTCGAATGACGAGGCGGTCTCAATGGCCGAAGAAGGCCAAGCCGTGCAATGCCTTGCCGAAAGCTTTGAGGACTACGTGCGCAATTACCAAGAGACTTGGCAGATCGAGTGGGAACGTTCGATCAAAAGCTTTGAACAAGGGGTTCAAGACTGGTCAGACAATCTTGGGGCCAGCTGGCCAGACAGGATTGAGCCCAAACCGGGCCCCATTCCACCCCCAGCCCCATCTCTGGACAAGCCAGCGGCCCCCGCCAAGGGG